>DVOV01000200.1 GCA_018713375.1 Candidatus Scatomorpha stercorigallinarum
TTTTACTTTGAGTGCGGAGCGCCTGCTCTCAGATCCCGCTTCCCGGAGGCCATGTCCCGCGCCGCGGCCGGGCTCTCCGGCCAGGGCTCGGAGTGCCTGGGCCTGGACGACGAGGTCTCCCGCGACCACGACTTCGGCCCCGGCTTCTGCATCTGGCTCTCGGACGAGGACTTCGAGCGCTACGGCGAAGAGCTTCAGGCGGCCTACCGCGAGCTGCCGCGGGAATTCCTCGGCTTCACGCGGCTGGACAGCGGCAAGGGCGCTCAGCGCACCGGCGTTATGCGCACATCGGATTTCTACCGCTACTACATCGGCTGCCCCGGCGCGCCGGAGACGGCCATGAAATGGGTGCGCATACAGGAGCACTTCCTCGCCACCTGCACCAGCGGCGAGGTGTTTGAGGACGGCCTGGGTGAATTCTCGGCCATCCGCAATGCGCTCCTGCCCTGTTACCCGGAGGACATCCGCAAGAAAAAACTGGCCGCCCGCGCGGCCAGCATGGCGCAGTCCGGGCAGTACAACTACTACCGCCTGATGAAGCGCGGCGACGTTTTCGGCGCGCGGCTGGCGCTGGGCGAGTTCCTCAACGCCGCGCTGTCGATGATGTACCTGCTCAATTTCCGCTATGAGCCCTTCTACAAGTGGCAGTTCGCCGGCGCGGAGGGCCTGGTGGCGATGGCGGAGGCCCTGCCCTATCTGAAGGACATCGCCGCCTCTTCCACCATGCGGGACGCAGAGCGCATCGCCGCGGACATCGAAAACGCCAGCGCCGTCGCCATCAGCGAGCTCCGCCTGCAGGGCCTGACGGAGGCCGAGGGAGACTATCTCGAACCCCACGCGTATTCCATCATGCAGCAGATAGAGGACCCGGAAATCCGGGGATTACACGTAATGGAGGGTTAAAAATGGACGCAAGATACGAAAAACTGCTCAAATGCCGCGACTACGTGCGCACGCGCACGGACTTCGTGCCCAAGGCCGCGCTCACGCTCGGCAGCGGCCTCGGCGGCTTTGCCTCGGAGGTGGACATCGTCTGCGAGGTGCCGTATGCCGACATCCCCGGCTTCCCCGTCTCCACCGTGCCCGGGCACGCGGGCAAGTTCATCTTCGGCTGCCTGCGCGGCGTGCCCGTCGTCTGCATGCAGGGCCGCGTGCACTACTACGAGGGCTACGAGCTCAGCGATGTGGTGCTGCCCACGCGCCTGATGCGCATGCTGGGCGCGGAGATACTCTTCCTCACGAACGCCTCCGGCGGCGTCAACCCGGACTTCAACGCCGGCGACTTCATGCTCATAACCGACCACATCATGACCTTCTTCCCCAACCCGCTGGTGGGCGCGAATATCGAGGAGCTGGGCACCCGCTTCCCGGACATGTCGCACGTCTATGACCCCGAGCTCTGCGATATCATCCGCGCCACCGCCAAAAAGGCGGGCATCGCCCTGCGCGAGGGCGTCTACTGCCAGCTCACCGGCCCCTGCTTTGAAACCCCCGCCGAGGTACGGATGCTTGGCGTCCTGGGCGCGGATGCCGTGGGCATGTCCACCGCCGTGGAGGCCACGGCTGCCCGCCACTGCGGCCTGCGCGTCTGCGGCATCAGCTGCGTCTGCAACAAGGGCGCCGGCCTCTCCCCCACGCCGCTGACGCACGAGGAAGTGCAGGCCGCGGCGGACGCCGCCGCGCCGCTCTTCAAGCGCCTGGTGGGCGAGAGCATCGCCGCCATGAAGTGAGCTGTCTCCAATAATTATGTAAACTGTAAAACCCTTACAGCAGCTTTACGAAAAAAACTTGCGATTTAATATTTTCGTAATAAAACCCCTGTTTTTTGCTTAACATCTGCCTGTTATTATAACAATCGCAAGAGACAGCTTCATCTTTTTCATTTTGTCCTCATTCCATAAAGGACCGCCCACCGGAAGTCGCGCCGGTGGGCGGTTTCTTTGTTTTGTCCCTATTTCCCGGCCTCCGGACGGGCGCTTTTCTATCCACACGTAGTCGAAATCGACCGCATGCAGGTTATACGAAGGGTCGTTGCTCCAATATCCCAGTTCAAGAGCCTGCCGCTCAAATTCCTCGTCCGGCGCGCGCATCGCCGCCTCTCCCTCGTGCGACAGAGTCCCAAGGAAGGCCTTGCCGTCAACGTAAAACGTCAGGTCCTCGAGCCGGTAGTAATCTTCGGGCAGCAGATCCATCGCCTCGAGCGCGATATCCACCCTATCCTTGTTCCGCAAATAGATGTCGCTATAATATGAGCATATCACATCGCACGCGGCCTTTTCCGCCCGGAAAATGGACACATATATTTCCGGCTCGACGCCGTAATATCCAAACCAGCGGTCGGTCTGGATCGTGCCTATCCTCAGCTCCTCAAGCTCTTCGAGCACCGGGTGCCTTTGATATTTGGGGTTTTGCATACTGGTAAAACTGAACAGCTCCGCTCTGGAGAAGCATAGCTTCATCAGTTCATTGAACGCCCGGCCCTTCAGGCCGCCGTACCCGTTCACATTGTACCCGCTCATGAGCAAAAACCATTTGTGCGGGTCCACCGGCCGCTTTATAAGGCCCACATAGTATTCTGCATCACTCATATAAGAAACCACGCATGCGCTCCGATATGCCCTCCTCCTGATTTATATCTGTGATAGCAGCCCGTCACTCTACATTTTTCAGCAGCTCCTCCGCGCTGACGCCGTAGAGGCGTGCCAGCGCCAGCAGGTTCGACGTGGAGGGCTCCGCCGCGCCGGTCTCCCATTTGCTCACGGCCTGGCGGCTGACGCCCAGGGCCTCGGCCACAAATTCCTGCGTCATGCCCCGCTCCACGCGGCAGGCCCTGAGCGTCTCGCCCAGCGTGCGCCGCACGGCGGCGGTCTCCGCGCGCCTGTCCCTCCCGCGGAGATACTTGGCCAGCGCGCAGATGCCGAGCACGGCGAGGGCGGCGAACACGCCGTAAAACAGCAGCCTCACCGCTATCAATATGGCCATGGCGGCGGCGGAGCCCATGCCGCCGGCCGATGCCGCTGACGTTGCTACGATATCCATCCTTACACGCTCCCCTGTCCGGTTTGGCGCAAGCATACCGCAAGCGCGCGGTTGCGTCCACCAACTATCGCGCAAATACCGCTCGCGCGGGCCGTTTGCCGCCCGGAGGCGGCTCAGCGCGGCTCGCCCGTCGCCAGATCAAAGGACTCGCCCGTGGACGTCACGTCCACCAGGCTGCCCCGCACGGAGAGCGTCAGCTTCGTCGTTAAGTTTACATAATTTCCGCTCACTGCCGTCACGCGCGTATCCTGCCCGGCGGTATAGGCGGTAAAGCCCTCCTCCCCGCCGGCGTAGTCGGCGTATGCCCGCTCGAGCTCCGCGTCCAGGTCATAGAGCGCGCCGCGCTCGGCGTAGTATCCCTCTATCCTCTCCGCCGCCTGCGGCGGGATGTCCTCGCGCTCCAGCCCGCTCAGGGTGACGCCGAGATCGTCCAGCAGCACCGTCCCGTCCGGCAGGCAGTATTCCTTCCAGGCCGGCCGGCGCATCTGCCAGACCTCCAGCTCCGTCCCGTCCGCGAGCGTGTACCGCTCCGGCAGCAGGTATGCGCTGACGGAAACGCTCCGCGCCCGCCGGGCGGCGATGCTCCCGCCCTGCGGCAGTTCCAGCCGCTGCGGCCAGGGCGCGCGCTCCACGCTCACCATCGCCGCTTCAAAGTCCCCGGACATGAATCCATTGCGGGTCATCAGAACTCCCGCATCCGTATGGAACTCCGTTTCGCTGTCCACGATGACGCCGTGCCTGTTCCCCAGCCCGTCTGTCAGCACAAGACCGGTGAGGACGCCGTTTTCGTCCACCACGGCGTCCGCGCGGCCGTATAGGCCACCCGCCCCGCAGCCGGCGATGGCCGCCAGCGCCAGGGCGAGCAGCAGCGCGCAGAGCTTTTTCATGCTTCACCTCCGGCTATCGGAAAAGGCCCCGGTGTACACCGGGGCCTTCCCTTGTCATTGCTCGTAATTGTGCGCTTTTTGCAGAACCATGTCCTTCACCTTCAGCAGGCGGACCTTGGTGGAGTTTTCGTTCTCCTCCAGCTTCATGGAGATGTAGCGGATGTTCTCCTCCAGCTCGGGTATCATCACGTACTCGAGGGCGTTGACGCGGCGGCGGGTCTTTTCGATCTCATCGGCCAGCAGCTGCATGGATTTCTCCACCTGCGCCAGCTCCAGCATGTCCTCGAACACGCGGGCCAGCTTCTCCAGCGCGTCGTCGAGCTCGCCGCTCGTCTGCGCGAAGCCGTAGGGGTATATCTCGCTCGGGTCGTTGTTTTTGGTGCGGAAGCTGTACTCGGGGACGTTGACGCTCATGACGTTCTTATACGTCACGCCCAGCTCCACGCTCTGGCGCGGATAGAGCAGGGACTGCTCGAGCATCTCCGGCGACATGATGGTGCTCGCCACCGTGAGGGAGGCGAAGGCGCCGGTCATGCCGTCCTCGACCTTTTTGCGCAGCTCCTTGTTCTTTTTCACCACGTCCATGAACTGGCGCATCAGCTCGTCGCGCTTGTCCTTGAGCAGCTTGTGCCCGCGGCGCGCGGTCTTCAACCGGCCCTTGAGCTGGTTGAGCACCATCCTTGTGGGGGTCACTGCGGTTTTAGCCATCAGATCACCGCCTTACTCAGACTCGGGCATATACTTCTCGATATACTCCGGTTTGATGCGCTTGAGCTCCTTCCTCGGCAGTATGCTCAGCAGCTCCCAGCCCAGGTCGAGCGTCTCCTCAATGGTGCGGTTGGTCTCGTTGCCCTGGCTGACGTAGCGGCGCTCGAACTCGTCGGCGAACTTGGCGAAGAGCTTGTCGTCGTCGCTCAGCGCGGCCTCGCCGAGGATGGTCATCAGCTCCTTGGCGTCCTTGCCGCGGGCATAGGCGGCGAAGAGCTGGTTCATGGTGCCGGAGTGGTCCTCGCGGGTCTTGCCCTCGCCGATGCCCTTGTCCTTCAGGCGGGAGAGGCTGGGCAGGACGTCCACCGGCGGGACGATGCCCTTGCGGTGCAGCTCGCGGGAGAGGATGATCTGCCCCTCGGTGATGTAGCCGGTGAGGTCGGGGATGGGATGGGTCTTGTCGTCCTCGGGCATCGTCAGGATGGGTATCATGGTAATGGAGCCCTTCTTGCCGATGCGCCGGCCGGCGCGTTCGTACATCTGCGCCAGGTCGGTGTAGAGGTAGCCGGGGTAGCCGCGGCGGCCGGGGACCTCTTTCTTCGCGGCGGAGACCTCACGCAGGGCCTCTGCGTAGTTCGTGATGTCCGTCAGGATGACG
>DVOV01000201.1 GCA_018713375.1 Candidatus Scatomorpha stercorigallinarum
GTCGGCCTTGTTGATGTAGTACGGGCTCTTGATGGGCTTGTCGCCGAAGCGCAGGTGGCTGATGGTGACGCCGCCGGTCTTCTTGGAGTCGTACTGGAAGTAGGCCTGGACGTACTTGTTGGTGTGGTCGCCGATGATCTTGATGGAGTTCTTGTTGGCGCCGACGGTGCCGTCGCCGCCGAGGCCCCAGAACATGCAGGACACAGTGCCCTTGGGGGCGGTGTCCGGAGCGGCGGTCTCGCGCAGGGACATGCGGGTGACGTCGTCCACGATGCCGACGGTGAACTGGCGCTTCGGGTTGGCCTTGCTGAGCTCCTTGTAGACGGCGAAAACGCTCGCGGGAGGAGTGTCCTTGCTGGCCAGGCCGTAGCGGCCGCCGATCACGCGGATGTCGTTGCGACCGGCGTTGGCCAGGCTGGTGACAACGTCCAGATAGAGCGGCTCGCCCTGGGCGCCCGGCTCCTTGGTGCGGTCGAGCACGGCGATGGACTTACATGTCTCGGGGATGGCGGCCAGCAGCTTGTCCGCGCGCCAGGGGCGGTACAGGCGGACCTTGATGAGGCCGACCTTCTGGCCGTGGGCGTTCAGGTAGTCGATGACTTCCTCGGTCACGTCGCAGATGGAGCCCATGGCGACGATGACGCGGTCGGCGTCCGGCGCACCGTAGTAGTTGAAGAGCTGGTAGTCGGTGCCGAGCTTGCGGTTGACCTTCTTCATATACTCCTCGACGATGCCGGGGACGGCCTCGTAGTACTTGTTGGAGGCCTCGCGGTTCTGGAAGAAGATGTCGCCGTTCTCGTGGCTGCCGCGCATCTGAGGATGCTCGGGGTTCAGCGCGCGGGCGCGGAACTCCTCAACAGCCTTCATGTCCACCATGGAGGCGAGATCCTTGTAGTCCCAAACGGCTATCTTCTGGATCTCGTGGCTGGTGCGGAAGCCATCGAAGAAGTTCAGGAAGGGGACGCGGCCCTTGATAGCGGCCAGGTGAGCGACGGCGGAGAGGTCCATGACCTCCTGCACGTTGCCCTCGCAGAGCATGGCAAAGCCGGTCTGGCGGCAGGCCATGACGTCCTGGTGGTCGCCGAAGATGGACAGCGTGTGGCTCGCAAGGGTGCGGGCCGTGACATGGAACACGCCGGGGAGCAGCTCGCCCGCGATCTTGTACATGTTGGGGATCATGAGCAGCAGGCCCTGGGACGCGGTGTAGGTCGTCGTGAGGGCGCCGGCGTTGAGGGAGCCGTGAACAGCGCCGGCGGCGCCGGACTCGGCCTGCATCTCCTGCACCTTAACGGTGGTGCCGAAGATATTCTTCAGTCCCGCGGCAGACCACTGGTCCACATAGTCGGCCATCGGGCTGGACGGCGTGATCGGGTAGATAGCCGCAACTTCCGTAAAGGCATACGAAACGTGAGCGGCGGCCTGGTTGCCGTCCATGGTTTTGAGTTTTCTCGCCATACTTTCATCTCCACAATTTTATTATGAATGAAGGGGCCAAAGCGTTATAATATTATCACTACCTGGCGGGTATGTAAACTACTTTTTGCTCTAAAAAAGCACAAAATTTTGCGCGAACAGCCAAAATGTTTTTCACTTTGGATTTTTGGGACAAAAAGGGCCGGAGGTGTGCAGAATCCCCACGCCGCTGCGCGAGGGGGCGGGAAACTGCCCCTTGTGCTTTTCGGCCGGATGTATTATAATTACATACCCACCCTCAATGGCCCCGCGAGGGCCGATGTCCCGAAAGGAGGAGCATCATGGTGAGGCTTGACAACGAAAAGGGCGCCATCACGATAACGGACGAGGTGTTCGCCAACCTGGCGGGGGACGCCGCCACGAGCTGCTTTGGCGTCAAGGCCATGGCCGCGCGCGGCAAGGACGGCGTGTTCCAGCTGCGGCGCGAATCCATGTCCCGCGGCGTGGCCGCCCGGCTCGGCGAGGACGGCAGCGTTTCGCTGGAGCTGCACATCGCAGTGGACCACGGCGTGAACCTGATGGCCCTGTGCAGCAGCATCATGAACGAAGTCAGCTATAAGGTCGCCATGGCCACCGGCGTGCCGGTGAAGCGCGTGGACGTATATGTGGACACGATGATCATCGGCTGAGCCGGATATCAGAATTACAGGAAGTTCGGAGGTAGGCCCTCTTGAGAGAATTCATTGACGCGGCGCTTTTCGGCGAGATCATCCAGTGCGCCAACGCCGCACTCGTACAGAACAAGCAGCTCATCAACGAGCTGAACGTCTTCCCGGTCCCGGACGGGGACACGGGCACCAACATGAGCCTGACGATGGGCGCCGCGGCGGCGGAGCTGGGGAAAAAGAGCTTCCCCACGCTTGGCGAGGCGGCGTCCTGCGCCGCGAACGCCATGCTGCGCGGCGCGCGCGGCAATTCCGGCGTCATCCTCTCGCTGCTATTCCGCGGGCTGGCGAAAAAGCTCAAGGGCTGCGAGCGGGCGGAGGCCAAGCTCTTCGCCGAGGCCATGAGCGCCGGCGTGGACGCGGCCTATAAGGCCGTGATGAAGCCGGCGGAGGGGACGATACTCACCGTCTCGCGCGTTTCCACCAGCGCGGCGCTGGAGTTCGCCGAGCACGGCAGCGACCTGGAGCTGCTGATGAGCTGCGCCTGCGAGTCCGCGGCCGAGGCCCTGGCGGACACGATAAACCTCAACCCCGTGCTCAAGCGCGCGGGCGTGGTGGACGCGGGCGGCAAGGGCTACCTTTTCATCCTTGAGGCCACGCTGGCCGTCCTCCGCGGGGAGGGCTACACCATCGAGGAAGCAGGAGATGAGGGCCCCGGTCAGGGCGCGGAGGCGCGCGAGCGGGCCGATTTTTCCGACTTTTCCACCGGCGAGATCGCCTTTGCCTACTGCACGGAGTTCATCGTCGGCCGCGAGAACAGCAAAGACCCCGCGCAGCTGCGCGGGTACTTAGAGTCGCTGGGCGACTGCGTGGTGGTCGTCGATGACGACGAGATCATCAAGGTACACGTGCACACGAACGTCCCCGGCAACGTGCTCACCGAGGCGCTGACCTACGGGCCGCTGCTGAAGGTGAAGATCGAGAACATGCGCGAGCAGCACAGCGAGATGGCCGGCGGCGGGGCCGCCAAGGCCGCGCCGGCGCCGGAAAAGGAGCCGGAGATAGAGTTCGCGGAGCCGGAGAAGCCCTTCGGCGCGGTGGCCGTCTGCGCGGGCGCGGGCATGGCCGAGCTCTTCCGCGAGCTGGGAGCGGACAACATCGTCACCGGCGGGCAGACCATGAACCCCTCCACGGAGGACATCCTCCGCGCCGTGAACCGCACCCCGGCGGAGACGGTTTTTGTCCTGCCGAACAACAAAAACATAATAATGGCCGCCGAGCAGTGCGTGCCGATGACGGAAAAGCGCGTCATCGTAATACCCACAAAGACCGTGCCGCAGGGCATCACGGCCCTGCTCTCGCTGGACGAGGGCTCCACGGCGGAGGACATAGCGGCGGACATGAAGGAGGCCATCGGCGGCGTGCACACGGCGCTCGTGACCTACGCCGCGCGCGACAGCGAGTTCGACGGGCACCAGATACACGCGGGCGAGTACCTCGCGCTGCTGGACGGCGCGCTCATCGGCAGCTACACCGGGCTCGACGAGCTGGTGGACGAGCTGGCCACGGCGGCGGACGCGCTCGACCCCTCGGTGATAAGCGTGTACTACGGCGAGGACGTCTCGGCCGAGGAGGCCGAGGCCA
>DVOV01000202.1 GCA_018713375.1 Candidatus Scatomorpha stercorigallinarum
GAAAAGGCGGTGGAATTCCCGCCCCAGCTCCATCAGCAGCTGCGGGTCCATCTGGTGATTCAAAAACCCGTCCACCTTCAGTATGCCCCCGGGCAGCACTTCCCCGTCGGCGCGTATGCGCCGCTCAAGCAGTTCCATATCCGCACACCCCCATGTCCCGGCCCGCCGCGCGGCGCCGGCTGTCCTCCGATTATACCGCGCCCGGCGGCGTTTGCCAAGCGTATATCCGTTCATTTCCGGCAAACTTCGCGCGCCGCGCCCGGCGTTTGCCGATTTACAAAACGCCGCCGGCAGTATACAATAAGGTAGAGTGAAAGGAGCTGACAACATGTCCGAACTGTATGACTACGAAAAGGACTGCCCCCGGCGGGACTATGACAGCTTTTATCTCCGCCTCCGCCGGCGGGTGGAGGACTGGTCGCGCCGGCACATGAACGACGCCGCGGCGGAGCTGGTGCTCTGCGTGCCGGACTTTTTCTACCTGCTGATGAAGCTGATGGGCGATGCGGAGGTGCCCCGGCGCTGCAAGGCGCAGTGCGCCGCCGCTCTGGCCTACTTTGTCTCCCCCATCGACGTGATACCGGACGTCCTCGGCGGCCTCGGCTGGCTCGACGACCTCTACGTGGCGCTGCTGGTGGTGAACTCGCTGCTCACGAGCGTGGACGGCGAGGTGCTCGAGCGCTACTGGCTGGGCGACGGCGACCTCATACTGAAGGCCCGCGAGCTCATCGCCCGGCTGGACGAGAAGCTGGGCTCCGGCGCCATCCGCCGCATCGTGGCCGCCTTCCGCAGCCGGATGCAGGAGTGACGCACCGTTGACGCAAAGCCGTTTTGCGTTTATAATGGGACGGGCCGCACGCCGGCCCGCCTTCCGGAAAGGAGTGTGAACAATGAAGGACAAGCTGCACGAAAAGCTGATCGCCATGGGCGACCTGGAGGGTAAGCGCTTTGAGGACTTCACCGCCGCCTGCGGCGAGCCGAAGGAGGTGCGCGACTTCACCTTCTCAGACATCGGCCCCGGCCGCCGCGCCACCTGGAGCGACGGACTCTTCACCGTCACCATGAATTTCTCCGCCGACGGGGAGTTCCACGGCGTGGACAAGGCCACGCACAAGGGCCCCTGGATAACCATCATCGCCGTCACCGTCATCATCATCGCCGCCATTTTCATCGGTTCGGCCTTTTTACGCGCGCACAACGCCTCCGAGCCCTCCGCCTCCGCCATCGGCTGGGCGGAGAGCGCCGGGGCGCTATACGATATATAAAATGCAGGAGGAAAGACCCATTGAAATTCTCAGAGATGCCCTATGAACGCCCGGATATCGAGGCGCTGAAAAAGTTCCTCGATGACGCCGCCGGGCGCCTGGCGGCGGCCAGGAGCTTCGAGGAGGCGGACGCCGTATTTCTCGAGGTGGAGCGCGGCACCGCCCACGCGGAGACCATGCTCACCATCGCCCACATCCGCCACGACATAAACACGGCCGACGAGTTCTACGACAAGGAAGTGGAGTTCGCCGACCAGGCCCTGCCGGAGCTGCAGGAATACACCCAGAAGTGGGACCTTGCCATGCTCAAGAGCCCCTTCCGCGCGGACTTCGAGCGCAAGTACAACCGCATCATGTTCCTCAACACGGAGATCTCCCTGCGCACCTTCTCCCCGGAGATCGTCCCCGAGCTGCAGCGCGAGAACGCGCTCACCACGGAGTATTCAAAGCTCATCGCCAGCGCGCAGATACCCTTCGAGGGCCAGGTCTACACCGTCAGCCAGCTCACGCCGCTCAAGCAGGATCCGGACGACGCGCGCCGCGCCGCCGCCTGGAAGGCAGAGGGCGAGTGGTACATGCAGAACGCGGAGAAGCTCGACTCCATCTACGACGAGCTGGTGCACCTGCGCGACACGATGGGCAAAAAGCTCGGCCACAAAAACTACATCCCCCTCGGCTACGACCGCATGGGCCGCAACTGCTACGGGCAGGAGGACGTGGAGCGCTTCCGCGCCGCCGTCGTCAAGCACATCGTGCCCCTGGCCGACCAGGTCTACCGCCGCCAGGCCGAGCGCCTGGGCAAGGCCTATCCGATGGGCTACGCGGACAACGCCCTCGAGTTCCGCAGCGGCAACGCCAGGCCCTGCGGCGGGCCGGAGGACATCCTCGCCGCGGGCCGCAAGTTCTATCACGAGCTGAGCCCGGAGACCGCCGAGTTCATCGACGTGATGTACGACAACGAGCTGCTCGACGTCCTCTCCCGCAAGGGCAAGGCCGGCGGCGGCTACTGCACCAGCCTCGGCGATTACCACGTGCCCTTCATCTTCGCCAACTTCAACGGCACCAGCGGCGACGTGGAGGTCGTGACGCACGAGGCGGGCCACGCCTTCGCCAACTACATGGGCCGCGACATCGTCCCCGCCTCCTGCCAGTGGCCGAGCATGGAGAGCTGCGAGGTACACTCCATGTCCATGGAGTTCTTCGCCTGGCCCTGGGCCGAGAGCTTCTTCGGCGGCGACGCGCGCAAGTTCCGCTACACCCATCTGGCCGGCGCGCTCACCTTCATCCCCTACGGCACCATGGTGGACCACTTCCAGCACATCGCCTATGAGCACCCGGAGCTCACCCCCGCCGAGCGCAACGCCGAGTGGGCGCGCCTCTCCGCCATCTACATGCCCTGGATGAAGCTGGAGGCGGCCCAGCCCTTCTACGGCGAGGGCAGGGCGTGGCAGCGCCAGCGCCACATCTACGAGAGCCCCTTCTACTACATCGACTACTGCCTGGCGCAGACCGTCTCCCTCGAGTTCTGGGCCATGATCCAGTCCGATCCCAAGGCCGCCTGGGACACCTACATGAAGTACACCCGCCCCGCCGGCACCATGACCTTCAAGGAGCTCATCGCCAACGCCGGCCTCGTTTCCCCCTTCGGCGAGGACGCCCTGCGCGAGATAGCCTCCGCCGCCGGCGCCTGGCTGGAAAAATACGACCTCACCGGCCTCATCTGACCAGGCTGCGCCTGGAGGCAGATGCCGCCGCAGTGCGGCGGCGGGCCAAGCTGCGCTTGGATGCAGCTGCGCTGCGCGCCGCGCTGACTGAAGGCCCCCGCAATGGGGCCTTGCCACCCCATTTCTTTGGTCTTGCCCAAAGAAACGGGTGTGGCGCCCCAAAGGAAAACGCCCAGGCTGCGATAAGGAGGCAGATGCGCTGCGCGCCTCA
>DVOV01000203.1 GCA_018713375.1 Candidatus Scatomorpha stercorigallinarum
CGCCTACGGCCACGTGATCGGCGTCGTCACCGCCAAGACGGGCGACAGCGCCTCCTCCGCCGGCACCGAGGGCCTCAACTTCGCCATCCCCATCGACGACGCGGCCCGCATCGCCAACAACATCATCGAGCGCGCGGAGACCGGCAGCAGCGAGACGCTGGGCAACGCCTATCTGGGCATCACCGCGCAGGACATCGACCGCCAGTTCCAGCAGTACTACGGCTTCCCCGCCGGCGCGTTCGTCTACTCCGTTGAGGAGGGCGGCGCGGCCGAGGCCGCGGGGCTGAAGGTGGGCGACGTCATCACCGAGCTGGACGGTTTCTCCATCAGCGGCCGCGACGACCTGGTGAACGAGCTGAGCTTCCACTCCGCGGGCGAGACGGTGGACATGACCGTCTACCGCAGCGGCGAATATATCACCCTCACCGTCACTTTTGGCGAGCGCCCGGCCGAGGAGGCTGACGCCCAGACCACACCCACCGAGAGCAGCGGCTACTACAACGAGTACGACTTCGGCTGGGGCAACCTCATCGGCTGAGCGCCGCTCCCCTCCCACGGGAGTTCACATAGATCGTAAGGCATAAGCAGTTCTCATTCATCTTTCACTTTTACTCCTCTCTTATTGTTTTCCCCTCTCTTTAGCGAAGGCGTCCGTTCCCGCAAGGGCCGGGCGCCTTTGTCTTTTTTCTTGCCATCGGCCGCGCTTTGGCCTATACTGTTGCCATCTGATGCCGGAGGTGCCCCATGCTGCGCTATCTTGAGACGGATTCCACCGACCCCGCCTACAACCTCGCCTTTGAGGAGCTGGTGCTCGAGCGCCGGCGGGAGGGGGACTACCTGCTGCTCTGGCAGAACGCCCCCACCGCCGTCATCGGCCTCAACCAGATCGCCGCCGCGGAGGTGGACACGGAGTACGCCGCCGCGCACGGCATCGCCGTCGTGCGCCGCTCCACGGGCGGCGGGGCCGTCTATCACGACGCGGGCAACCTCAACTACTCGCTCATCGGCGACGCCGGGGACGCCGCCGCGCTCAGCCTGGCGCGCTTCATGCAGCCCGTCTGCGCCGCGCTGCGCTCGCTGGGCGTGCCGGCGGAGGTGACGGGCCGCAACGACATCGCCGTGGAGGGCCGCAAGGTCTCCGGCACGGCGCAGCGCCTCTCCGGCGGGCGCGTGCTGCACCACGGCACGCTGCTCTTTGAGACGGACAGCGAGACGATGTCCGCCGTGCTGCGCCCCGGCCCGGGGAAGTTCGAGAGCAAGGCCGCCAAAAGCGTGCGCTCGCGCGTGGGGCAGATACGCGACTACCTGCCGCCGGATGTCACGCTGGCGGGCTTCCGCTCCGCCCTGCTCGCCGCGCTGGGCGGGTCGGGGCTGGAGCGCGAGCGCCTCACGGACGGCGAGCTCGCCGCCGTGGAGCGCCTGGCGGAGGAAAAATACCGCTCGCCGGACTGGACCTGGGGCCGCGCGCCGCTCTTCGGCTTCAGCAATGAGCGGCGCTTCGCCGCGGGGACGCTGGCCGTCTCGCTGGACGTGGAGGAGGGCGTGATACGCGCCGCGCGCATCAGCGGCGATTTCCTGGCCGTCGTCCCCTGTACGCCGGCCGAGGAGGCCCTGCGCGGCGCGCCCTTCGAGCGCGCGGCCGTCGCGGCGGCGCTCGCGCCGCTGGACCTGCCGCCCATGCTCGGCGGCATGGGCGCGGAGGAGCTGCTCTCGCTCATGTTCTGAATGTTTTGTCTCAAATGCGCCGCTTTGGCGAGGGGCGTCTGCATAAAATACAATCCCGTCTCAAAATTTCTGTAAAATATGCTGAAAATTTGAGAACAGCGCGGCGCTTGTTGCCAAAGCGCTGCGCGGACGGTATAATGGGAGTGCCGGGAGCGCCTGTTGCGGCGCCCCCGGCCTTTTACACATGAGGGGGACACATAAAGTGAAGGACCTGCGAAAGCTGGAAGAGATATGGGCGAAGTTCGTCTACGAAGGGGAGATGGACCCCTCCGTGCAGCCCGCCGTGGCGGAGGGCTGGCGGCGGTGCAGGGCCGCGGGCGTCAACCCCATCGGCGGCCGCGGCCGGCGCGTGGACGACGAGGTCTTCCGCAGCATCCGCGAGGCCAACGCCGAACTCATCGACGTGGCCATGCCCATCATGCAGAGCGTTTTCGACATCGTGCGCCGCACGGGCTTCCTGATGGTGCTGACGGACAGCGTGGGCTATGTGCTTGAGACGATGGGCGACGAGCGCATCATGGCCATGACGGAGGACCTGCGCTTCGTCCCCGGCGCGCTCTGGGACAACAACAGCGTGGGCACCAACGCCATCAGCGTGGCGCTCGACTCCAACACCGCCATCCAGATGGCCGGCGCGGAGCACTACTGCCGCACGCACCACGGCTGGACCTGCTCCGCCGCACCCATCCACGGCGAGAACGGGGAGATCGTCGGCTGCCTGAACATGTCCGGCGAGGCGGCGGACGTCCACGACCACACGCTGGCCGTGGTGCTCTCGGCGGCCATCGGCATCGAGGGCAAGCTCTCGCTGCTGCACAGCGCCGAGCTTATGCGCTCCGCGCTGGAGGGCAGCGCGGACAGCATCCTCCTGCTGGGCGAGAACCTGCGCCCCGTCTGGGCCAACAGCGCCGCGGGCGAGCTGCTGGGGCTGGACGGCGGGCAGATAGGCGAGCTGGACGTGCGCGCCCTGCTGCCGGACCTGGACTGGGACGCGCGCCCCTGGCGGCGCGAGGGCGGCTTTTACGCCGACGACCTGCGCGTGGCTACGGCGGAGGGCATCGTGCGCTGTTCGGCCGCCATCACCAGCGCGAGCGCGCTCGGCACGCCCACGCTGAACGTAGTGCTCAAGCGGCAGAAGCACCTCATCGCCTCCGTCAACAAGCTCAGCGGCAACCGCGCGCTCTACACCTTCGACGACATCTTCGCCGCCGACCCGGAGATGAAAAAGACCGTCTCCCTGGCCGCGCGCTACGCGCACTACGACGGCAACATCCTCATCGAGGGCGAGAGCGGCACGGGCAAGGAGCTCATCGCCCAGGCCATACACAACGCCGGCAGCCGCGCCTCCGGCCCCTTCGTGGCCGTCAACTGCGCCTCCCTCCACCGGGACATGCTGGACGCCGAGCTCTTCGGCTATGAATCCGGCGCCCTGCCCGGAGCGCCCTCCCGCGGGGGCAGCCCCGGCAAATTCGAGCTCGCCCACGGCGGCACCCTCTTCCTTGACGAGATCAGCGCCCTGCCGCTGGAGTTCCAGCCCAAGCTGCTGCGCGCGGTGGAGACGCACCGCGTCACCCGCCTCGGCGGGCAGCAGGAGATGGAGCTCGACATCCGCATCATCTCCTCCACCAACCGGCGGCTGGGCGAGCTGGCCGCCTCCGGACACTTCCGGGATGACCTCTATTACCGCCTGAACGTCCTGCGGCTGGAGATACCGCCGCTGCGCTCGCGGCCGGGGGACATCCGCGTCTGCGCCGAGCGCTTCCTCGCACGGCTGAACGGCCGCGACCCCTCGCAGGCCAAGTCCATGTCCGAGGACTTCCTCGAGGGCCTGCTGGCCTACGGCTGGCCCGGCAACGTGCGCGAGCTGCAAAACGGCGTCGAACGCGCCTTCTACTCCACGCCGGAGAGTGTCCTTGGCGCGCAGAGCCTGCCCCTGGCGGTGGGCGACGCCCCCGCCCCCAGCGCCGAGGCGCCCGCCGAGAGCGGGGAGATCCTCGCCGCGCTCACGCTCTGCGGCGGGGACGTGGAAAAGGCCGCGGAGCGCCTGGGCGTCAGCCGCGCCACGCTCTACCGCCGCATCAAGCGCTACGGCATCGACCTGCGCGGCTCGCGGCAGTGAAGCGCGATTCTCAGCGCCGGCTGAGAAAGCTGATATAAATCTCAGGGATTGAGATGAATTTGTCGAAATTCATCTCAATCCCTTGTTATTTTGCTGTCAATTTGTGCATCTGCTCCAAGCGGCCACTTGCTATTTTATGGCTAACGCTGAAAATTTGAGAATTTGCTGCTTGATATTGAGATTTTCCCCATGCCGCGTTATAATGTCACCGTCGGAAACGTGAGCACATCGCGGAGGTGAGAATCCTGAAAAAATTCATCGTCGAGTTCGGCCTGGGCACGGATTTCCACGGGCAGGATGTGACCAAGGCCGCCAAAAAAGCCGCCAAGGACGCGGTGTCCCGCAGCTGCCTCTGCGGGCTGGAGGAAGTCCTGGGATTGACGGACTTCAAAGAGCAGGTGTTCATCCGCGCGACGGTGGCGGTGACGCGGCCGGAGGACGTCCGCTGCGAGGAAGTGGCGGAGGTGTTCCCCGTGGGCACCGTGGAGGTCGTTGCGGTACAGGGAGGGCTGAAGTGCGACGGGCTGTGCATCCCCGCCTTCGGCGACTGCGACAAGAGCATAGAAGCGGCGGTAGCCGCTGTGGAGGTTTACGTGGAAGAATAGCGGCTCCGGCCGATTTTATGACATAAAACCAAGGAAAGAAGGCGATCTGAGGAAAAGGCCCGGAAGAGAAAGCCGGGCTCTTGATAAATGAAAGGAGAATGTAAACAATGCTGAGACTGGACTTCACCGGAAAGAACGTCCTCGTGACGGGAGGTGGCCGCGGCCTTGGCAAGGCCTGCGCGCTCGCATACGCCGACTGCGGCGCCGACGTGTTCATCGGCAACCGCAGGGAAGATGAAGGCATGAAGACAGTGGAGGAGATCCGGGCCATGGGCAGGCGCTCCGGCTTCAAGCGCACGGACGTGGCCGTGAAACAGGACGTGGACGATCTCGTCACGGCGGCCGAAGAGTTTTTTGACGGGCGGATCGACGTGATCATGCACGCCGCCGGAGTCATCTCCACCTATGACTTCATGCTGGCGGAGGAATCGGAAATACGCAGGTTGTTCGATATCAACATTATGGGCACTTCGCACATGCTCCAGGCCGGCCTAAGGCACATGATGCCGCGCAGGAGCGGCAATATCGTGACCACGGCCTCGATAGCCGGGCGCACAAACCTCGGCATGCTGGAGCACTACTGCGTCTCAAAGGCGGCGGTCATCAGCCTGACGCAGGCCGGGGCGAAAAAGGGCGCCCCCTGCAACGTAAGGGTGAACGCCGTGGCGCCCGGCATCATCCGCACGAGGATGTGGGAAGAGATCCTCGACGGGATGGCAACCGGCTTCCACGGCAGCGAAGGAGGGCGCACCGCCGTAAGCGAAGAGGAGCGCGAGAAAAACTGGAACGATTCCGTGCGCAACCTCATTCCCCTCGGAAGGGCCCAGCAGCCGGAGGACATAGCGTTCGGCGCTCTGTTCCTCTCCTCGGACCTGGCCAGGGAAATAACGGGCCAGGTACTCCACGTGGACGGCGGCTGCTGCATGGTGTAAACAAGAAATTCAGTTAATTTTTTGGACCAAAGGAGGTTATTGAATGGCAATCAGCAATGAGCAGATGAAGGACATGTATGTGAAAATGCGCCGCATACGTGACTTCGAAAGCACGGCCGCAAAGCTGTTCGCGGAGGGCAAAATACCCGGCTTTGTCCACCTGTATCTCGGCGAGGAGGCCATTGCCCCGGCCGTCTGCGAGTGCCTGCGCGACGATGATTTCATCACCAGCACGCACCGCGGGCACGGCCACATCATCGCCAAGGGCGGGGACCTGAACCTGATGATGGCCGAGCTCTTCGGCCGCGAGACGGGCTACTGCAAGGGCAAGGGCGGCTCGATGCACATCGCCGACCGCGACAAGGGCATACTCGGCGCCAACGGCATAGTCGGCGCGGGTCACTGCATCGCCTGCGGCGCGGGGCTGAGCGCGAAGATTCGCGGCACCGACCAGGTCTGCGTCTGCTTCTTCGGCGACGGCTCCACCAACCAGGGCACCTTCCACGAGTCGCTGAACATGGCGAGCATATGGAAGCTGCCGGTCATCTTCGTCTGCGAGAACAACCACTACGGCATCTCGATGAGCCAGGACAGGCACCAGGCGATAAAGGACGTCGCCGACCGCGGCGCGGCCTACAACATCCCCGGCGTGTCCGTCGACGGCAACG
>DVOV01000019.1 GCA_018713375.1 Candidatus Scatomorpha stercorigallinarum
GGTCGATCTTGTAGAGCGTGAGGCCGATGCGGTGATCGGTCACGCGCCCCTGCGGGAAATTATAGGTGCGGATGCGCTCGTTGCGCATACCGGTGCCCACCTGGCTGCGGCGTTCGGCCGCCAGCTCGGCGTTCTGCTTTTCCCGCGCCGCCTCCGCCAGGCGGGAGGCAAGTATCTTCATCGCCCGGTCCTTGTTCTTGTACTGGCTGCGCTCGTCCTGGCACTCCACCACCATGCCCGTTGGCAGGTGCGTGATGCGGATGGCGCTCTCGGTCTTGTTCACGTGCTGGCCGCCTGCGCCGGAGGAGCGGAAGGTATCTATCTGCAGATCCGCCGGGTCGAGCTCGACCTCCACTTCGTCCACCTCCGGCAGCACGGCCACCGTGGCAGTGGATGTGTGGATGCGCCCGCCGGCCTCCGTCTCCGGCACGCGCTGCACGCGGTGGACGCCGGACTCGTACTTCAGCCGTGAATAGGCCCCCTGGCCCTCGACGATGAAGCTGATCTCCCTGATGCCGCCGAGCTCCGTATCGCTGAGGTTGGCGACCTCCGTTTTCCAGTGCTGCGCCTCGGCGTACATGCTGTACATGCGGTAGAGGCTGGAGGCAAAGAGCGCGCTCTCCTCCCCGCCCACGCCGGAGCGTATCTCGATGATGACGTTCCGCTCGTCGTTGGGGTCCTTCGGCAGCAGCAGGAGCCTGATCTCGCCGTCGAGCTCCTCCATGCGGGCCTTCGCGCTCTCAAATTCCTCCCACGCCATCTCGCCCATCTCCGGGTCGGAGAAGAGCTCGCGGGCCTCCGCCATGTCGCGCTCGAGCTTTTCATACTCGCGCACGGCGGCCGCGACTGGCGCGAGCTCCTTGAGCTCCTTCGCCAGGCGCGCATAGGCCTCCACGTCGCCGTAATACTCCGGCTCGCCCATTTTGCGCTCCAGCTCGGCGTATTTTTCACCTATCTGCCTCAGCTTTTCAAGCATCCTGTCTACCCCTTTGCGTTTTCACGGCCTATTATTTTATCACACGGCGCAGGGAATGTAAAGCGGCCGCGCGCCTTCCACACGCAAAATGAGCATACCGGGAATTCGTATCGGCCACGTCCCCCCCGCGGCCGCCAAAGCGCGAAAAACGCCCCGTCCGATGGACGGGGCGTTCCTCCCTTGCGCCGGCGGCAGGCTGTTGAGGGCCGAGCCGCTATATTTTTAGCGTTCGCCGCGCGGCGTTAAAGACACAAATTACTTCGTGGCTTCGACAGCCTTCGGGTCGCCGGTGATCTGGCCCTTGGACTGCTTGATGAAGGTCTGGATGCCGCTGATGGTGACGATGATGGCCAGGATGACCAGGGCCGCCGCGAACAGCATCTGGAACCAGTCGCCCCACTGGGCGGCACCGTCGCCAACGACGCCGATCTTCTGGTAGATGGTGATGCAGAGGCTGGTGATGGTGGCCACAAGCATGAACACCATGGGGATGAAGAACATCTTGTTGCTCTTGCCGATGTTGCCGAGCCAGCAGGCGACGGCCATCAGGGCGAGGCCGGCGAGCAGCTGGTTGGCAGCGCCGAACAGGCCCCAGATCTGGCTCAGGCTGAGGGCGCCGATGGTGCAGCCTACGATGACGAGGAACAGGGTGCCGACGATGGGCTTCGCCAGGAAGCCGCGGAAGCCGCCGATCTTGCTGGGATCCTCGCCCTCGCGGGTGAAGAGCTCGGTGAACATGTAGCGGCCGAGGCGGGTCGCGGTGTCAAGGCTGGTGAGAGCGAAGACGGAGACCGCGAGGGTCAGCAGCGTGTACACGGTGTTGAAAATGACGTTGGAGTAGCTGGCCTCGGTGCCGGTGAGGTTGGCGACGAGGGTGGCAAGGCCGCCGGCGAAGATGGTCGGGGGCGAGCCCATGTTGTAGCCCATCTCTCCGCCGATCTGGTCCCAAACGGTGGCGGCGGCGAGGATGGAGAGGATGGCGAGCACGCACTCGATGATCATGGCGCCGTAGCCGATGATCTTGGCGTCCTTCTCGGAGTTGATCTGCTTGGAGCTGGTGCCGGAGCCGACCAGGCTGTGGAAGCCGGAGATGGCGCCGCAGGCGACGGTGATGAACAGCGTCGGGAACAGGTAGCTGGTAGTGGTGCCACTGGTGACGGCGAAGCCCTCGAACGCGCTGAGCTGGAAGTCCATGCCCCAGGCGCCGCCGAGCACGCCGACGATGGCCAGGATCATCATGCCGTACAGCAGGAAGCTGGACAGGTAGTCGCGCGGCTGGAGCAGTATCCAGACCGGCAGCAGGGAGGCCAGGGTGATGTAAACGGCGATGAAGATGACCCAGAAGTTACGCGGCAGGTTGATGCCGACGTTGAGGCCGATGATGGTGATGATGATGATGCCGATGACGCCGACGATGGTGGCCGGGCCGACCTTCACGCCGCGACGGTACACCGCGTAGCCGAAGAAGATGGCGAGGACGATGAACAGCAGGCTCGTGGTGGCCGTGGAGGCGTTACCGGAGGCGTTCTGCATGCCGACGGTGATGACATCGTAGGGGTTGCCGTTCGCGTCCTCAACGGAGACGAAGGTGCCGGCAACGACGCTGGTGAAGCTGGCGATGACGAGGATAAGCACCAGCAGGGCAAAGATGACGAACAGCTTATAGGCCTTGTCGCCGATGTTGTCCTTGATGACCTCGCCGATGGAACGGCCGCCGTGGCGGATGGAGGCGAGCAGGGCGCCGAAGTCGTGCATGCCGCCGAAGAAAATGCCGCCGATGACGATCCACAGGAACACGGGCACCCAGCCAAAGATGGCCGCCTGGATGGGGCCGTTGATGGGGCCGGCGCCGGCGATGGACGAGAAGTGGTGGCCCATCAGGACGGCGGGGTTCGTGGGGACGAAGTCCTTGTTGTCGTACTTGGTATGCGCGGGCGTCGGGCGGTCAGGGTTGACGCCCCACTTCTTGGCCAGCCAGGAGCCGTAGAGCACATAGCCCAGGCCAAGGAGTACGATACCAACGATCAGAATAAGTACTGCAGTCATACTCTTTCACTCCTTAAAAGCTTTTTCAGTGTTTTCTGAATGTTTGCCCCTGCTTTGTTTGTCCTTACCACTCCTTTCTCCAGATCGACCGCCGCAGTTTTGAGGGTAGACCAGCCCTCAAGGCCGAACTTGAAGCTCTTGTCATACTTGCGGCGGCAGATCGCTTTTTCCGCTTCTGGAGATATTACATCCGCCACGAAAACGGCGATGATGTACGAATCCTTGTGCTCCCTGTGGGGCTTGATGCGCGGCACGGCGTCCTCGAGCGTGTAGTCGAGGCACTTCTCGGCCGTTTCCTCGTCCAGCACCGGCACAGAGAATATGTAGGCGTACTCGTTCGATTCGGCAGCCCATATCCTGGCCCGCTTCACCAGCACGTAGCCCTCGTCGCGGGCGTGGAATTCAGCCACAAAAATGAGCGGCAAGCCGCTGCCGGCCTCCCCCTCCACGACGTCGTAATAGTAGCTGTACGAGTCGTTTAGCTTTTCCAGGAATCTCTCGCGCACGATGGGCAAAATAACACGCGCCTTTCAAACAAGAAAATAATGCCTTTAATATGAACAAATTGTGACCATAAGTACTATACGCCAACTCAGCAAAAAAATCAATAGCCGTTTCGCCGAAAATGCACAAATTCGGCAAAATCATCGGCAGGCACGGACTATTTCCCTGTCATTATCAACAACGTGTTTAGAAATTGTATAAAAATTGTGAAATTTGTGCCGTCAAGCTATTTACATCTTCTTTAGAATAATGTATTGTATATAAAGTTGTGCATCTATGTAAACGGAGGGATGGGGATGGAGCTTTCGCTTGCCGCCACCTGCCTTTTCGGCGTGGAGGGCCCCCTCGCCGCCGAGCTGAGGCGGCTGGGAATGACGGATGTTGCGGCGGCGGACGGCCGCGTGCGCTTCGTCACGGACGAGCGCGGCCTGGCGCGCGCTAACATATGCTCCCGCTTTGCCGAACGCATACTGCTCGAGCTCGGCTCCTTCCCCGCCCGCAGCTTCGACGAGCTGTTCGAGGGCGTGAAGGCCCTGCCGCTGGAGCGCTGGATACCCTCCGGCGCGGCCTTCCCCGTCAAGGGATGGTCGGTGGACAGCGCGCTGCACTCCGTGGTGGACTGCCAGCGCATCGTCAAAAAGGCCGCCGCCGTGCGCCTGGCCTCCGCACGCGGGAAACAGGGCATGCTGCGCGAAGACGGGCCCGTGCATCAGCTCCGTTTCGCCATCATGCGCGACGAGGCCACCATCTACCTTGACACCAGCGGCGCTTCGCTGCACAAACGCGGCTACCGCCCCGGGCGGCTGGCCGCCCCGCTGCGCGAGACCATCGCCGCAACGATGGTCGATCTTGCCCGCTACCGCGGCCGCGGCGACTTCTGCGACCCCTTCTGCGGCAGCGGCACCATCGCCATCGAGGCCGCCTTTGCCGCCCTCAACCGCGCCCCGGGCCTGATGCGGCGCTTTGCCGCCGAGGAATGGCCGCTGCTGGAGAGGGACATCTGGCGCGCGGAGCGCGAGGCCGCCCGCACTCGCGAATACCGCGGGGACTACCGCATCTTTGCTTCCGACATCGACCCCGAGGCCGTGGCGCTCGCGCGGCAGAACGCCGAGCGCGCCGGCGTGGCGCAGTACATCGAGTTCTCCGTGGCGGACGCCCTCGCCTTCCGCCGCAAAACGGACGGCGGCGTCATCGTCACCAACCCGCCCTACGGCGAGCGGCTGCTGGAGCGCGAGGAGGCCGGCCGGCTCTATGAGCGCTTCGGCGAGGCCTGGCGCGGCACGGAAAACTGGCAGCTCTACCTGCTCTCCGGGCACCCGGAGTTCGAGCAGCACTTCGGGCAGAAGGCCGCCAAGCGCCGCAAGCTATACAATGGCCCCATCATCTGCTGCCTCTACAGCTACGGCCGCTGAGCGCGCGTCCAGTATGATATCATATAGCGAAAGTGGGATAGATATTAAATGAAGCACCTGTTCGTCGTCAACCCCGTGGCCGGGAAACAGAAGCCGGAGGAAAAAATAAAGCTCATCCACGACTCGGCCGACCGCGTGCCGGGCGGCCTTGCCGGCGGCTTTGAGATATACGTCACCCGCGCGCCGATGGACGCCGTGGAAAAGATCCGCTCCGCCGCCGAGGGCGAGGATGACCTGCGCGTCTACGCCTGCGGCGGGGACGGCACGCTCAACGAGTGCGTGAACGGTGCCGCCGGGCTGAAAAACGTGGCCGTGACGCACTTCCCCTGCGGCACCGGCAACGACTTCATCAAAATGTTCGGCGCCGACAAGTCCCGCTTCTTCGACCTGGCCGAGCTCGCGAACGGCGAGGTGCGTCCCCTTGACCTCATCAAATGCAACGGGCGCTACAGCATCAACATCTGCTCCATGGGCCTTGACGCCCGCGTTGGCACGGACGTGCACAAGTACAGCGGACTGCCCCTGCTGGGCGGGCCGGCGGGCTATGTCGCCAGCCTGGCCGTGAACTTCGTCAAGGGCGTCTCCCAGCCGATGACCGTCACCGCCGATGGCCTCACCTGCGGCCCCCGCCTCAACCTGGTGTGCATCTGCAACGGGCGCTTCTACGGCGGCGGCTTCAACCCAACGAACGACGCGCGGCCCGACGACGGCCTGCTGGACGTGCTCATCGTCTCCGGCGTCCGCCGCCCGACGATACTGCGCGCCATCTCGGCCTACGCCTCCGGGCGCTACCGCGAGTACCCGCAGTACATCACCTTCCTGCGCACCACGCACGTGGAGGTGCAGACGCCCACAGCGCAGGTCATCAACGAGGACGGCGAGGCGGAATATTCCGACCGCGCGGTGTTCGACGTGGCGCCCGGCGGCGTGAACTTCCTGGTCCCGCGCGGCATGGCTTTTTTCAGCGGCAAATAAAATAAAAGACAGGCGGCACAGGGGATTTCTCCCTGCGCCGCCTGCGCTTTTGATTCGCCTGGAGCCTTTAGCGAAGCTCCTGCTCGAGATTATTAAAGCAGTCTGCATTGAAGAAGTCCGCGAGGCTCATGCCGAGACCGTCGCAGAGCTTCTTGATGGTGGACACCGTCGAGCTGTTGTTTCTGCCGTTGACGATGTTGTTCACCGTAGACTGAGTGACACCGCTCATGTTGGCGAGCTTGTTCACTGTTATCCCGCGCTCCTTGCATAGCTCAAGTATGCGAATCCTAACTGCTCCTCCAGCCGTCATATCTTCTCTTCTTCCTCCGTTAAGAGTATATTAAGAGTGTATCCCATTATTGCTGAATAAACTACTCCTTTTGAGGTTAAATTGCATGTAAGTCTACACAAAATACTAAACCGCAACGGTTTTTGTTTCAGTAACGGTGCATAGGACTTAAATACTGATGAAAATTTTTCTTTTTCCGGCGCTTGACTACGGCCCCGCGGGATGCTACGCTAAAAGCGGGTGATGCCCATGAGCGTAAAACATTTGCCCGTGCCGGACGGCTCGGCCGCCTCTTTCGCCGTGAAAATGAGCGACGGCAGCATGGCTCCATATTTCCCCGCCGGCTCCCTTGCGTACATAGAAAGGGGCGGAAAACTGCACGATGGCGACGTTGGGCTGTTCTATTTCCGGGGAAAAGTCCTGCTCCGGCAGTACTGCGAGGACTATGCCGGCAACGTCTATCTCTTCGTGCTCGACCGCCGGCGGCGTGCGCTGGATATCGCCGTACCGCGCGCGGAAACGCCCGTCTGCTGCTTTGGCCGGGCGGTGATGGACGTTCCGGCGCCGCTGCCCGGCTATGAAAAGATATGAATATATTTATGTATAGGAGGTAAGCACATGGAAGCAATGGAAAATCTGCTCACGCGCAGGAGCATCCGCAAATTCAAGCCCCAGCAGATAACGGACGCCGAGCTGGAGGCCGTGCTCAACGCCGGCAAGTACGCCCCCACGGCCAAGGGCACGCAGTCGCCGCTGATGGTGGCCGTGCAGAACGCGGAGGACATCGCCGTCATGAGCCGCGTGAACGCCCGCGTCTGGGGCAAGCAGGAGTTTGACCCCTTCTTTGGCGCGCCCACGGTGGTGGTCGTGTTCGCCGAGGGCGGCAATCCCAATGGCGTGCAGGACGCCTCATTGGTGCTGGGCAACCTGCTGAACGCCGCGCACGCCATCGGGCTCGGCGGCTGCTGGATCAACCGCGCGAAGGAGACCTTTGAGCTGCCCGAGGGCCGCGCCCTGATGGAGAAATGGGGCCTCAAAGGCGACTGGGTCGGCGTCGGCAACTGCATTCTCGGCTACGCCGACTGCGACCAGCCCAAGCCCGCCCCGCGCAAGGACGGCTACGCCATCGTCATCAAGTGAGGCTGAAAACATGCCCTATCCCCTCGCCATCGCCGCGGCCGCCGTGGTGTTTGCCGCGCAGCTGCTGCTCTGCCTGCGCGCCAGACGCCGCGCGCTGAAGCTGGCGCCGGCAGCGCTGTGCGCGCTGCTGCTGGCGGCCTCCTGCGGCGCCTATTTCGCCGCATCCGGCTCAGAGGGCCTCGCGGCCGCTGTCATCGCCGCCCTTTCCATCCTCCTGCTGCTCGCCTGCGGAGCAGCCTGGGGCGTGGGAGGGCTCATCCGGTTGACGCGTCGGCACGATGGCACATAGTTAAAAAACCCCGCCGGTCACGACCGGCGGGGTTTTTAACTGTTAACGGCCATATTGCCCCCGGCGCAGCCCTCTCTGCCGCCGGACGCTGTCCTCTCTGCCTCCGGACGCAGTCCGGTCACATTTGGGTGGGGGCGTGGACGCCGAGGATGCCCAGGCAGTTGGCGATGACGCTGCGGACGCAGTCGGCCAGCAGCAGCCGCGCGTTGAGCACGTCCTCCTGCTCGCCCTTGATGCGGCAGGTGTTGTAGAAGCGGTGGAAGCGGGCCGCCAGCTCGGTGACATAGCGGTTGATGCGGCTGGGGTCCAGCGTGCGCGCGGCGCGCAGTATCTCCTCCGGCAGCTCGGCCAGCTGCTGGACGACCTCCCGCTCCTGCGGCGTGGAGAGCAGCGCCGCGTCGATGAGCGCGGCATCAGGGACGCTGTGCCCGTCCTCGGCCAGGTTGCGGAGGATGGAGCAGATGCGCGCGTGGGCGTACTGGACATAATAGACGGGGTTTTCGCTGTCCTCGCGCACGGCCAGTCCCAGGTCGAAGTCCATCTGCGTCTCCGGCCGGGCGTTGAAGAACCAGCGCGCGGCGTCCACGGGTATCTCGTCCAGCAGGTCGCCAAGGCTGATGGCCTTGCCCGTGCGCTTGGACATGCGCACCACCTCGCCGTCGCGCATCAGCTTCACCAGCTGCATGAGGACGATGTCCAGCCTGTCCGGGTCGATGCCCAGCGCGTCCAGCGCGCCCTTCAGGCGGGCCACATGCCCGTGGTGGTCGGCGCCCCAGATGTTTATCACGCGGTCAAAGCCGCGCACGGCGAATTTGTTGCGGTGATAGGCGATGTCCGCCGCGAAATAGGTGTAAATGCCGTTGGCGCGGCGCAGTACGTCGTCCTTCAGCGAGAGCTTCTCGATGTCCGCCTCGCTCTTGCCCGCGCGGCGCAGCTCGTCGGCCATGATACGCGAGCTGGCCAGCCACAGCGCGCCCTCGCTCTCGTATGTCCAGCCGCGCGCCGTCAGCTCGTCCACCGTGGCGGCCACATAGCCGCTCTCGTGCAGCGTGGACTCGAAGAACCACTGGTCGTACTGTATGCCGTAACGCGCCAGGTCGGACTTCATTTTCGGCAGGTTGATGTCCAGCCCGAAGCGCGCCAGCTCCGCGCGGCGCTCACCGTCGGGCCTATTAAGCCAGCCGTCGCC
>DVOV01000204.1 GCA_018713375.1 Candidatus Scatomorpha stercorigallinarum
TCGGGAAAGTGCAGAGCTGGCCGTCGGAATTGTAGGCGCCCTGCTCAAGGTAGAGGTACTTTTCATAGTCCTCGTCGGTGAGGTACTCGTCCAGCGGGGCGAGCAGGCCGGCGTCGATGAGGTCGTAGGTCTCGGTGACGTAGACGACATCGGGGCCCTCGTCGGAGAGCAGGCCGGTGTAGATCTGGGTGGCGTAGTCGGTCCAGGAGAGGATCTCCAGATTGATGGTGCAGTTGTTCTCCTCCTCAAAGGCGTCGAACTTGCCGTTCCAGAAGTCCGCATCGCTGATGCCGTCGCCAAACTGATAGATGGGCAGCCAGACAGTCAGCTCGACCGGGTCGCCGGAGGGCTCTTCGGCCTCAGGGGCATCGGAGGCCGGGGCTTCGGACGCGGGGGTATCGTCCTCGGCAGCGGGCTCCTCGCCGCAGGCTGCGAGGCCCAGGCAGAACATGGCCGCCAGGATAAGTGCGATAAGTTTCTTCATGTTGTCCTCCTTAATGTGTATTTTCTTAACAGTCGCGTCGCCGCGCCCTGATTAAGGACATTATATCATCACATTAAAGTGATGCAAATAAACAATGTTTCAACAAATTAACAGCCCGTCTTCACAGCTTTGCCAGGGGCCGGGAGCCAACGAATTCCTGTTCGCCGCTGAGGAAGGGCACCAGGGCCTCCAGCGACTGCGCCGTATATTCCCACACCGCCACGCCGGCCGCGCCTGAAGGCAGCTCAGACAGGTCGTATGGGTCGCGCATGGCGCAGACGGCCATCGGTTTGCCGGTCTCACCCAGCGCTTTCATCAGCGCGAGCTGCCGGGGCTTGAGGTGTGCGTTGCAGGTGGCAAGCACTATGCAGGAGCAGTTTTCAGCCGCCTTTACCGCCGCGCGGATCTCGTCCTCATCCGGCTCGTCGGCGGTGACTAAGGCGCTTCCGCCGAGCCTGCCCGCCATGTATTCTGCGAACACCGGCTCGCCGCCCGTGCGGCTCGAGGCCTGTGTAGACCGCGAAGCAGGCCCGCCTGTGAAGAGCGGGGCCCCGCCCAGGGACGGCATTGGACCGCGCACGAGCGTGAACGAGCGCTCCAAAAGCTCACGCGCCTCAGCAGTGTCGGCAGGGCCCTGGACCCGTCCCCCGGCCGCAGCCAGGCCGTGCTTGGCGGAGAGCGCGCGCTCCACCGCAGCTTTGAATTCCCCGGCGTCCAGTTCGCCGCCTTCCAGCAGCGAGAGCAGCCGCTCCGCCGCCTCGCGGGCGACGCTCGCCGTGTGCGAGATGCAGACGATGTCCGCGCCGGCCCTGATGGCGCCCTCCACGCCGTTCACACTGCCATAGAAGCGCCCGATGGCCTGCATCTCCATGCAGTCGCTGATAATGAGCCCGCCGAAGCCCAGCTCGCCACGCAGCAGCCCCGTGAGTATGCGCCGCGACATGGTCGCCGGCAGTTCTTCCGGCTCCAGCGCTGGGAACAGCACGTGGCTGGTCATGATGGCGGGGATGCCCGCCTCAACGGCGCGGCGGAAAGGCAGCAGCTCGCATTTCTCCAGCTCTTCCCTGCTCTTTTCCACCCGTGGCAGCCCCAGGTGCGAATCCACCGAGGTGTCGCCATGCCCCGGGAAATGTTTGCCGCAGGCCATCACGCCGCCGTCCAGCGTCCCGCGCATGAAGCCCAGCGCGCGGCCGGCGGCCTTTTCCGGCTCGTCGCCGAAGCTGCGGACGCCTATGACGGGGTTTGCCGGGTTGGAGTTCACATCCAGCACCGGGGCCAGGTTGAAGTCTATGCCCACGCTGCGCAGCTCACTGGCCGTGATCAGGCCCGCGCGATAGGGCGCGTCACCGCCGGCGGCGGCCAGCGCCATGCCGCCCGGCGTATTTATCATGTCCGTGGAGAGGCGGGTGACGGCCCCGCCCTCCTGGTCGATGGCGATCAGGGGCTCATAGCCTGTCTCGCTGAGTATGAGTTCGCGCAGTGCGGCGCAGAGCGCTTTGAGCTGCTCGCGGCTTTCGATATTGCGCCTGAAGAGTATCACATTGCCGATCTTGCACTCCCGCACCAGCGTGAGGAAGCCCTCGTCGATCTCCGTGCCCGGCAGTCCGGCCATGATACGCTGGCCGACAGCGATCTTATTGTCCATCTTCATCCTTCCCCCAGCGCGCGGGCGATAACGCCGCCGTTTTCGGACAGGAGCTGCGCCGCCTGTCCGGCGTCAAGCCCCTTTTTGAGCATGACGATCGCCGTCTTGACGGTGAAACCGCAGCGCTCGAGCGTGGCGCGGGCCGTCTCCTCACTGACGCCGGCCGCCGTGGAGACGATGGATATCGCCCGCCGCACGAGCTTTTCATTTGTCGGCATCACGTCCACCATCAGGTTGCCATATACCTTTCCAAGGCGTATCATAGCACCTGTGGAGAGCATGTTGAGCACCATCTTCTCCGCCGTGCCGCTCTTCATTCGCGTTGAGCCGGTGATGACCTCCGGCCCGGGCTCCACGCCGATGGCGATGTCCGCTGCGGCGTTCATCTCAGAATTCTTGTTGCAGGTGACGGCTACAGTACAGGCGCCAAGCTCCTTGGCGTAGCTCATCGCGCCCAGCACATAGGGCGTGCGCCCGCTGGCGGCAATGCCCACGAGTACGTCCCCGCTGCTGAAGCCGATGGCCTTCAGGTCGTCTGCCCCGGCCGCGGCGTTGTCCTCCGCGCCCTCGGATGCGCGGAACATGGCGTCCTCCCCGCCGGCGATGATGCCGCGCACCAGTCCCGGATCGACCGAGTATGTCGGCGGACACTCGGCGGCGTCCAATACGCCCAGCCTTCCGGAGGTGCCGCAGCCGCAGTAGATGAGCCGGCCGCCGGCGCGCAGGGCCGACGCTATGGCGTCCACTGCCGCGGCGATATTCTCAAGTTCCCGCTCCACGGCATAGGCCACCTTTTTGTCCTCGTCGTTGATGCGGCGCACCATCTCGAGGGTAGATACGCGGTCGATGTCGGCAGTATTCGGGTTGCGCTGCTCCGTCGGCAGCTTGCTGAGTTGCAGCATCGGGAGAACACTCTCTTTCTTCGTCTATTTTGCGCAAAGCAGCGCTTCATGCACCCTCCTGCGGAAGGCGCTCATGTCCGCCGCCGGCAAATGGTCGT
>DVOV01000205.1 GCA_018713375.1 Candidatus Scatomorpha stercorigallinarum
TGAAGCCCCTGGGCTTCGACATTTCCGCGAGCGCCGTCAAGCGCGCCGGGCTGGACTACTGGCACCTGGTGGATTTGACGGTTTACGAGGACATCGCCGACTACTTTGCCCGCCGAGGGGATGAAAACCTCTGGCTTACGACGACGAAGGCCCCGAGGAGCTACGCGGAGTGCGACTGGAGCGGGGATGTGACGCTGATGTTCGGCAAGGAGACGGCCGGGCTGCCGGAGTGGCTGCGGGAGAAATACCGCGAGCGCTGCGTGCGAATCCCGATGGTCTCCGAGGCGAGAAGCCTCAACCTCTCGAACGCGGCCGCCGTCCTCACCTACGAAGCGCTGCGCCAGCAGGGCTTCCCGGGCCTGCTCGGTTACGGCGCCATGCGTGCCTGAAGCTCTTTTTCCGAGGCGATAAAAAGTCAACATTTGCCGCCACGCGGCATTCAGGAGGAATGAAGCATGAACTACAACAAGAAGACCGTACACGACTTCGATCCCCACGGCAAGAAGGTCCTGCTCCGCTGCGACTTCAACGTTCCCCAGAACAAGGAGACCGGCGAGATAACCAGCGACAAGCGCATCGTCGCCGCCCTGCCCACCATCAAGTACCTGCTCGATAACGGCGCCGCCGTCATTGCCTGCTCCCACCTGGGCAAGCCCAAGGGAGAGTGGAAGGAAAAGCTGAGCCTCAAGCCCGTCGCCAAGCGCCTGAGCGAGCTGCTGGGCATGGACGTCATCATGTCCGCGGACATCATCGGCGAGGACGCCAAGGCCAAGGCCGCCGCCCTGCAGCCGGGCCAGCTCATGCTGCTTGAGAACCTCCGCTTCGACAAGCGCGAGGAGAAGAACGACCCCGAGTTCGCCAAGGAGCTCGCGAGCATGGCCGAGGTCTATGTCTCCGACGCCTTCGGCACCGTCCACCGCGCGCACGCCTCCACCGCCGGCGTCGCCGCCTTCCTGCCCGCCTACGCCGGCATGCTCGTTGAGAAGGAAATCTCCGTCATGGGCAAGGCCCTGAGCGACCCCGCCCGCCCCTTCGTCGCCATCCTCGGCGGCGCCAAGGTCAGCGACAAGATTGCCGTTATCAACAACCTCCTGGAGAAGGCCGACACCGTCATCGTCGGCGGCGGCATGGCCTACACCTTCAAGCTGGCCCAGGGCCACACGATTGGCAAGAGCCTGCTCGAGGCCGACCGCGTCGAGTACGCCAAGGAGATGATGGCCAAGGCCGAGGCCAAGGGCGTCAAGCTGCTCCTGCCCGTCGACCACATCTGCGCCGCCGAGTTCTCCGCCGAGGCTGAGCCCGTCGTCACCGGCGAGGACATCCCCGAGGAGCTCATGGGCATGGACATCGGCCCCAAGACCGTCGAGCTCTACAAGGCCGCCGTTCAGGGCGCCGGCACCGTCGTCTGGAACGGCCCCATGGGCGTCTTTGAGTTCGCCAGCTTCAACAAGGGCACCTTCGCCATGGCCGAGGCGGTCGCCAACTGCGGCGGCGTCACCATCATCGGCGGCGGCGACAGCGCCAGCGCCGTTGAGAAGAGCGGCTATGCCGAGAAGATAACCCACATCAGCACCGGCGGCGGCGCCTCCCTCGAGTTCCTGGAGGGGAAGGAGCTTCCGGGCGTGGCCTGCCTGCTGGACAAATAATAAAGGAGAACTGCCCCACATGAACAGGAAATACCGCAAGAGCATCATAGCCGGCAACTGGAAGATGAACAAGCTGCCCAGCGAGGCGCGCCCCTTCGTGGACGAGCTGCGCGGCCTGCTCCCCAAGACGAAGACCTGCGACACTGTGCTGTGCGTGCCTTACCCGATTATCCCCGCCCTGGCCCGCGCGATAAAGGACAGCCGCATCGTCTTCGGCGCCCAGGACGTCTCCGCCCACGAGAAGGGCGCGTACACCGGCGAGGTCAACGCCGCCATGCTCAAGGACCTGGGCTGCCGCTACTGCATCGTCGGCCACAGCGAGCGCAGGGCCTATCACGGCGAGACCGACTCTGAGGTCAACGCCAAGGTCATCGCCCTGCTCGACGCGGGCATCGTCCCGATAATCTGCGTGGGAGAGAGCCTTGAGCAGCGCGAGAAGGAGCTCACGCTTGAGTTCATCGACTATCAGGTCAAGGCCGCGCTGGCCACGCTCGACCCCAAGCAGGTCAAGCGCTGCGTCATAGCCTACGAGCCCATCTGGGCCATCGGCACCGGCAAGACCGCCACGGCCGAGCAGGCCGCCGAGGTCTGCGGCTATATCCGCGCCGTGATACGCGGCATGTTCGACGCCCGCGTCGCCCGCGCCGTCAGCATCCTCTACGGCGGCAGCATGAACGCCAAGAACTGCGACGAGTTGCTTGCCCAGCCCGACATCGACGGCGGCCTCATCGGCGGCGCCTCCCTCAAGGCCGAGGACTTCGCCCGCATAGTCAGCGGCACGGTTCAGGAGTGAGACGATGGCAGAAGTCAAACCTGTCGCGCTCGTAATCCTCGACGGATACGGCATCGGCGAGCCGAACGACGGCAACGCCATCTATCTTGCCAAGACGCCCGTCATGGACGGGCTCCTGGCCAAGTATCCGCACACCCGCCTCTCCGCCTCCGGCCTCGACGTCGGCCTGCCCGAGGGGCAGATGGGCAACAGCGAGGTCGGCCACACCAATATCGGCGCGGGCCGCGTGGTCTTCCAGGACCTGCCCAAGATAACCCGCGAGGTTGAAAACGGCGACTTCTTCAAAAATCCCGCCTATCTCAAGGCCATGGCCGACGCGAAGGCGAACGAAGGCGCGCTGCACGTCCTGGGCCTCCTCTCCGACGGCGGCGTCCACAGCCATATAAAGCACATCTTCGCCATCCTCGACATGGCGAAGCGCGAGGGCCTCGAGAAGGTCTACGTCCACTGCTTCCTCGACGGGCGCGACGTCAACCCCACCTCCGGCGCGGGCTTCGTCGAAAGCCTCCAGGCCAAGTGCGCCGAGCTCGGCAACGCGAAGATTGCCACGATTCAGGGCCGCTTCTGGGGCATGGACCGCGACAAGCGCTGGGAGCGCGTGCAGAAGGGCTACGACGCGATTGTCCGCGCGAAGGGCGTTATGGCCTCCGACCCCGTGCAGGCCGTCAAAGACAGCTACGAGGCCGGCAAGACCGACGAGTTCATGGAGCCCACGGTCATTTGCCCCGAGGGGCATATCAAGAGCGGCGACAGCGTCATTTTCATGAACTTCCGCCCCGACCGCGCGCGTGAGATGACCTGGGCGCTCAACGGTTATCTGCCCGAGGGCCACACCATGGACACCGAGCCGCTCAAGCTCAGCTATGTCTGCACCGCCCAGTATGACGCGGCGCTGCCCCTGCCGATTGCCTATCCTCCCGAGGAACTCGAGGGCACGATAGGCGAGTACGTCTCCGAAAAGGGCCTCACGCAGTACCGCGTGGCCGAGACCGAGAAGTACGCGCACGTCACCTTCTTCCTCAACGGCGGCGTCGAGAAGCAGTACCCGGGCGAGGAGCGCGAGCTCATTCCCAGCCCGAAGGAGTTCCCGACCTACGACCTCATCCCCGAGATGAGCGCCGTGAAGGTCAAGGACGCCCTCGTCAAGCGCATGGACAAGGGCGGCTGCGAGCTGTACGTCTGCAACTTCGCCAACTGCGACATGGTCGG
>DVOV01000206.1 GCA_018713375.1 Candidatus Scatomorpha stercorigallinarum
AGGACTACGACGTGGGCGAGGACTTCCGCGAACATATGATAAAGGTCCTCAAAAAGAGAAACCGCCTAGCCCATGTGCGGCTGGAGATACAGGGCGAACCCTCGGATGAGATCGTGCAGTACCTCTGCCGCCGCCTGCAGCTCAGCCGGGAGCAGGTGTTCACATGCAAAAGCCCGCTGGCCATGGGCTATGTGTATTCCCTTGAGGGCCGCCTGCCGCCGGAGAGCGCCGCCGCGCTCTGTTACCAGCCGTATATCCCACAGTGGAGCGCTGACCTTGTACGCGGAGAAAAGCTCATACCGCAGATCCTGCGCCACGACGCGCTGCTGTTCTATCCCTATCAGTCGATGGAACCCTTCCTCAAGCTTGTGAAGGAGGCGGCGTCCGACCCCGCCGTTCTCTCCATCAAGATAACTATCTACCGCCTGGCAAAGACGGCCAAGCTGGTAGAATACCTGGCCGCCGCTGCGGAGAATGGCAAGGATGTCACTGTGCTCATGGAGCTGCGCGCCCGCTTCGACGAGCAGAACAATATCGCCTGGGCCGAGCGTCTTGAGGAGTCCGGCTGCACCATCCTCTACGGCTTCGAACACTATAAGGTGCACTCCAAGATATGCCTCATAACCCGCCGGGAACGTGGCCGGATACAGTATATCACGCAGATCGGCACCGGAAACTACAATGAAAAGACCGCCAGGCTCTACACGGACTTCTGCCTGATGACCGCCGACGCCGGCATCGGCGAGGACGCGGCGAATTTTTTCCAGAACATGTCCATCTCCAACCTGCGCGGCGAATACAGCCGCCTGCTTGTGGCGCCGTACAGCCTTAAAAACCATGTCTTGGGCATGATAGACGCCGAGGTCGAAAAGGCCAGGTCGGGCCAGCCGGCGCGCATATTTATCAAGATCAACTCCCTCACGGACCGTGACGTTATCGACGCCCTGGCACGCGCGAGCCAGGCGGGCGTGGAGATAACCATGAATATCCGCGGCATCTGCTGCCTGCGCCCGGGCGTCCCCGGGCTGACGGACAATATCCGCGTGTTTTCCATCGTCGGCCGCTTCCTAGAGCACCCGCGCATTTTCGCCTTCGGAACGGGCAGGGACATGAAGCTCTATATCGGCTCCGCCGACCTGATGACGCGCAATACCTGCCGCCGCGTGGAGATCGCCTGCCCGGTACTGGACGAGGAGGTGCGCCGGCGCATCGTCGGCTACATTGAGCTCTTCTGCTCGGACAATATGAAGGCCCGCAATATGCTGATGAACGGCTGCTACGTGCCTGTGCCGCGCGCAGAGGGCACGCCATCCATCGACTCACAGGCTGAGCTTATGGCTGAAGCCGTGAGCGAGGCCAAGGAGGCCGAGGCTCGCCAGCCTCAGCACAGCGAAAAGCGCGGGCTTCTGAAACGTATCAAAGAACTGTTTGCGCAGTGAAAACCGCCCCGGGGTACCGGGGCGGTTTTCATGTAGGCGATATCAGTCGATCCTCGCGTCCAGCAGCTTATAACCGGCGAAAGCGGCCGCTGGCAACAGTGCAAAGAGCAGCGTGTGCATCTCAAAAAGCGGTTGCTTGATGAAAATGGACGCGCTCATTATGGCAAACATCACGGCGAACAGCGCGGCAAAGGCCTGCCAGCCCTTCAGCGCCTTTTCCTCAAAGCTGCTGCGGCAGATGTACAGCACGATGCCGCAGGACGCGGCCAATATCAGCGCCATGCTGATGAGGTCTCCGAGCGTGACCGTGACGGTCCACACGCTGCCCGCCGTCAGCAGGGAGGAGAGCGCGCCGGATACAGTCTTTATAGCCAGCAGCACCGCCGACATCAGCAGCGCGTCGCGCACGCCTTCGAGCGCGCGCTCTTTCATCCCGCGACGGGGGAAGGCAGCTATGATGTCGTTGCAGAACTGCCTGTAGTCACCGCCGATGACCTCCTGCGCGTCCTGGCCGCGCGCTGCGCCGTCAAGCAGCATCTGCGATATGTCCCGCCGCACCAGCTCCTGCTCGTATTCGCTCAGGCGCGACGCGCGCAGATAGACGACGATGTCCGTCAGCACGGCGTTCGACTCCGCTGTCAGCGCCTTCTCGCGCTCGTTGTTCTCGTTTAACAGTTCCCTGGTACGCCTGCTCATTTTCCAGCCTCCATTTCCTCCGTCAAGCGCCTGACTGCTGCGGAGAGCTCGCCAAAGCTGCGCAAAAACGCCGACAGCTCCGCCTGCCCCGCCTCCGTGAGGGAGTAGTATTTCCTGTTTGGCCCGGAGGGAGACTCGCGGTAGGACGCCACGATCAGCCCGCCCTTTTCCAGCCGCAGCAGCAGGGGATAGACCGTGCCCTCTGAGATGCTGCCAAAGCCGTATTCACTCAGTTTTTGCGATATCTCATAGCCATACGCGTCCTGCCGGGCGATGACGGCCAGCACGCAGCCGGACAGTATGCCCTTGAGCATCTGCGTCGGTATCACGAGGCGCCTCCTATCTTGCATGGCAATGTAGATGCGTACATTGTAATACAAGATAGTGCTGCTGTCAAGCCCCGTTTACAACGGCGGCGAGCTGTGATGCTTGAATAATCCCGGTGTGGCGCTTATAATAGACGTCACAATTACCTGATTTACGGAGGAAGTGAGCACATGATTAAGATGAGCTCTGACGCTGAGAAAATCATGAACGAGCGCTTTGGCAGGGACACGGTCATCGCGCTGGCGACTGTGGAGCATGAAACGCCGTATGTGCGGAACGTAAATGCCTATTATGAGAACGGCTCATTTTATGCTATCACATACGCCCTATCAAACAAAATGAAACAAATGGAGAAAAACGCGAACGTGGCGATAGCGGGCGATTGGTTCACCGCACACGGTAAGGGGGAAAACCTGGGCTATTTTGGCAGCGAAGAGAATCGCGTTATTGCTGAAAAACTGAGGTCTGTTTTTGCGGGATGGATCGGCAATGGCGATAATGATTTTGACGATGAAAACACCGTGATCCTGCGAATTCAATTAACAGACGGGCTGCTGCTCTCACATGGAACAAGATATGAGTTTTAGATCAAACTTCTGTGGGCCTAAGCACATTCAGGAAAGGGGAAACTACAAATGCTGCGATCGATATGCGGGGTCGACTGCTTGGCCTGCCCGCTGAGCTCAGGCTGCCGCGGCTGCGCGGAGAGCGGCGGCCGGCCTTTTGGCAGGGAGTGCGCCGTCGCCGGGGCCTGCAAAAGGGGGGCGGGAGAGCTCGAACGGCTAAAGGGCAGGATCATTGCCGCCGCCAATGAGCTCGGTCTGGAGGGGCTGGACGAAGTGAAAGAGCTGAACGCCCTGAAAGGCTCCTACATAAACCTTGAGTATGAGCTGCCCGGCGGGGCGCGCGCAAAATTCTGGGATGACGACGCCATATACCTGGGGACATTCCTGCCAAAGGCAGGTACGGGCAGGTTTTACGGCCTGGCCTCGGACGGGGAGTACCTGCTGGCGGCAGAGAGCGGCCCGCTGGGCGAGGACGCGGAGCTCATCGTTTTCAAGCGGCTAAAGGTATAAAAAATGCCTGCGCATGAGCGCAGGCATTTTCATGGGCAGGAAATCAATAATTCTTGGCCCGCAGTTCAAAATAGGCCTGCGGGTGGGCGCAGACGGGGCATACGACAGGGGCGGTGGGGCCGACATGCACGTGGCCGCAGTTGCGGCAGATCCACACCTGCTCGCCGACGCGGCTGAACACCTGGGCCTGCTCGATATTTTTCAGCAGGGCAAGGTAGCGCTCCTCGTGCTCCTTCTCGATGGCGGCTACGCCGCGCATCTGGGCCGCTATCTGCTCAAAGCCCTCTTCCTCGGCGGTCTTGGCGAAGCCGGCGTACATATCCGTCCACTCGTAGTTTTCGCCCTCGGCGGCGAGCTTGAGGTTCTCAGTTGTGGGGCCGACCTTGCCGCCGTGCATAGCCTTGTACCAGAGCTTGGCGTGCTCCTTCTCGTTTGCGGAGGTCTCGGTGAAGAAGGCGGCGATCTGCTCATAGCCGTCCTTCTTGGCCTGAGAGGCGTAGAATTCGTATTTCACGCGGGCCTGGGATTCGCCGGCGAACGCTGTCTGAAGATTCTCGAACGTCTTGCTGTCCTTGAGTTCCATGTGTTACCTCCTGTTACATTTCATTACCCGTAGGTACATCTATACTATACCAATTTCAAAAAAAAGCAACATATTTTTTCTGCCTGTGCAGATAATATACCCGCGCGCCATATGCGCCACAGAAAAAGACCTGCGGAGGTAGAGAAATGAAAAGGATAGCCGCATTGATACTCAGCGCCGTCCTGCTTGCCGCATCCCTTTCGGCCTGCGGCCGCAAGGAGGATGGCATCGTCAAAGACAGCCCCACGCCCACGCATACCGTGGAGGAAGACATAGTGGAGCCCATCGAGAGCATGCTGCCCTCGGCCAGCCCGGACCATCAGCGGCCCTCGGCTTCGCCGGAGGCATAAAGAGCTGCGCACGACGCAAAAACGCCCCTTTTCCAGCGGGAAAAGGGGCGTTCCGTTTGCTTATTTATTTTGCCAGGACTTTTTTCAGCCGGGCGTAGCGGGGGAGGGAGTTCTCCGTCGGGCGCTCCGGCTCGCCGGCGATCAGGGGCAGGGCGTAGTCTATGAAGTCCTGCGTCACGCCCGTGCCGTCGGCGGTTATCCACTCCTGAGGCACTTTTTTCTCGAAGTTGGCGACATCGGTCAGCGGCACCAGCGTGGGGACGCATACATACTTGCCGTTTGAGCTTTCGCGCCGGAAGGCGACCATCTTGCCGCTTTCGCCGGCGACGGCGGCCTCGACAGCCGTCTTTCCGGCGAGGAAAGCTTCTTCCACATCGGTAGCGGAGGCGATGTGCGCCCCGCAGCGCTGCAGCAGGCTGAGCTCAATGCCGCGTACCTTGGCGCCGGTGCGCTCATGGACGACCTGCGCCAGCATACCGGCCAGGCCGCCGAGCTGCGCGTGGCCAAAGCCGTCAGTCGCGCTCACCTTGGCCTCGGAGACAAAACGCCCGTCGGCATAGTGGATGCCCTCGGAAACGGCGACGATGCAGTTGCCCTTGTCGTGATAGATCTGCCCAGCGCGGGCGACGAAGTCGTCCATATCAAAGTCGCGCTCGGGGAGGTAGATGAGATCCGGCCCGCAGCCCACGATGGAAGCGAGGGCGGAACTGGCCGCCAGCCAGCCCGCGTGGCGGCCCATGATCTCGATGATGACGACCATGCCGGTGTCGTAAACATGGGCGTCCTTGTATACCTCGGCGCAGCTGGTGGCGATATACTTCGCCGCGCTGCCGAAGCCGGGGCAGTGGTCTGTGCTGGCCAGGTCGTTGTCTATCGTCTTGGGCACGCCCATGATGCGGCACTCATAGCCGCTGTTTTCCATGAAGCGGCTTATCTTGTCGCAGGTGTCCATGGAGTCGTTGCCGCCGTTATAAAAGAAGTAGCGCACGTCGTACTTCTTGAAGATCTCAAGTATGCGCCGGTAATCGCTGTCGTCCACCTCCGGGGCCGCCATCTTATAGCGGCAGGAGCCCAGCTCGGAGCTGGGAGTGTTCATCAGCAGGGAGAGCTCGTAAGCGTCCTCTTCGCCCATGTCATAGAGCTTGTCCTCCAGCACGCCCCTTATCCCGTGAGCCGCGCCATAGACCTTCGTGATGCACCCGGCGTCCAGCGCAGTGCGTATCACACCGTAAGCGCTGGCATTGATGACCGAAGTCGGCCCGCCGGATTGACCTATGACGCAGGCCCCGCGAAGCGTATTTTCCATCTTTGTACCTCCAAAATCTAAAAGGTGATATTGATTAT
>DVOV01000020.1 GCA_018713375.1 Candidatus Scatomorpha stercorigallinarum
GTGTTGACAATGCCATTCGCCGCTGTTAGAATGGCAGCGTTAGATTAATCGATTAACTAAGGCGCGACTGCGCCTTCCCTTTAATTGAAAGGAGCGGTATGATGAAGCAGCCCGCCGGCAGATACAGCAGCGAGCAGATGGAAGAATACCTCGGCTACCGCGCGCCCGCCCGTCCCGTGCGCTTTTGCAGCGTGGACCTGCGCGACGGCCAGCAGTCCCAGATCGCCACGCGCATGACGACGCAGGACGTGGTCAGCGTGCTGGGCAAGATGGACGCTCTCGGCTTTGACAGCATCGAGATGTGGGGCGGCGCCACCTTTGACGCGGCGCTGCGCTTCCTCGGCGAGAACCCCTTCGACCGCCTGCGTCTGGCGAAAAAGGCCGCGCCCAACACCCCGCTGCGGATGCTGCTGCGCGGGCAGAACATCGTCGGCTACCGCCAGTACGCGGACGACGTCGTCACGCGCTTCGTGGAGGCCGCGGCGGAGGCCGGGCTCGACATTTTCCTCATTTTTGACGGCCTGATGGACACGCGCAACTGCCGCACGGCCATGGAGGCCGCCCTCAAGTGCGGCAAGCGGGTGGAGTGCAACCTGCTCTACACCACCAGCCCCGCGCACGACGACGCGCTCTACTGCGACGTGGCGAAGCGTTTCGTGGACATGGGCGCCTCGGCCATCCACCTGGAGGACATGGCCGGCATGAAGGACCCCGTGTCCACCTTCCTCACCGTGCGCGCGCTGAAAAAGGCCGTGGACGTGCCTATCCACTTCCACGCGCACAGCACCGGCGGCATGGCCGACCTCTGCTACTGGGAGGCCGTCCGCGCGGGCGCGGAGGTCATCGACACGGACTTCTCCGCCTTCTGCCTGGGCACGGCCCACCCGCCGCTGGAGAGCATGCTGATCGCCTTTTCCGGCACGCCCTACGCCGCGGAGATGGACATGGGCCTGATCGCGGAGATCAACGGCCAGCTCAAGGAGATAAAGGCCAAATACGGCCAGTACCAGAGCAAGTTCACCGGCGTGGACACCTCCGTGCTGCAGCACCAGATCCCCGGCGGGATGCTCTCCAACATGGAGAGCCAGCTGCGCGAGATGCACGCTTACGACCGCCTGCCGGAGGTGCTCGCGGAGGTCTCCCGCGTGCACGAGGAGTTCGGCTATCCCCCGCTGGGGACGCCGTTCAGCCAGATCGTCGGCACGCAGGCGACGATGAACGTCATCCAGGGCGAGCGCTACAAGATCGTGCCCAAGGAGAGCCGCGCCTACATGCGCGGCGAGTACGGCCAGTTCCCCGCGCCCGTGGACGCGGAGATACAGCGGAAGATCATCGGCGGCGAGGAGCCCATCACCTGCCGCCCGGCGGACCTCATCCCCCCCGAGTGGGAAAAGGCCAAAGCGGAGATCGGCTCCCTGGCGGCGAACGATGAGGAAGTGCTGATGTACGCCCTGTTCCCCGCCGTCGCCCGGCCCTATCTGGAAAAGCGGCGCGCAGGCGACGCCTGCCGCGTGAGATATTCGATCGAAAGGAAGGACTAATGTATGAAACAGACCGATGAGAGCATGATCGCCCAGTCCCGGGAGGTCATGGCCGAGCTGAAGGAGATCCGCGGCGGCGAGCTGCTGCCCTTCCACCGCAAGCTGGCCAACGACCCGCAGCTGCTGAAGGCTTTCATGAACGATTTCGTCAGCTGCAACCGCGGCGACAACGTCATCCCCAAAAAGTACCGCGAGCTGATGATAATGCTCCTGGGCTGCACCCGCGGCGTGAGCACCACCATCCTGGTGCACGGCAAAAAGGCCGTCGCCGAGGGCGCCACCATCCAGGAAGTGGGCGAGGCCCTGCGCCTGGCCCTGCTCATCTGCGGCGTCTCCGCCGTCATCCCCGCCGCCGAGCTCTTTGAGGAGCTGGAGGAAGAAGCCAAGTGATCCCGGGCGGCCGGGGGGGCCGCCTTTTTTAGAGAAAAGGAGAATCAAACATGAGTGAGAACAAACAATCGCGCCTTCCGGCGCTGAGGGACTTCCAGTTCATGGGCATCCCTCTCGCCATGTACGCCGTCATCTGCGTCATCCTCTGGGTGAGCATGGGCTTCGGCTGGCTCGGCAACAGCTACTTCACGCTGTTCATCTTCCTGCTGTCCATCGCCCTGCCCCTGCGCTGGATCGGCGACCACACGCCCTTCCTCGGCAAATACGTCGGCTTCGGCCCCCTGCTGACCATCTTCGGGCCCTCCGTCCTCGTGCTCGTGGGCTACATCACCCCAGAGATGCAGGCGGACATCACCGAGCTGCGCGACAACGTGCTGAACCCCACCAACATCGCCATGCTGATGTGCGGCGCGGTGCTCGGCCGGCTTGACCGCAAGCTGCTGATGAAGGCCATACTGCGCTACATCCCCGTGCTGATACTCTCCATGTTCGCCACCATCGGCGTGGCCTGCCTGGTCGGCCCCCTGCTGGGCTACGACCTCTTCAACTCCCTGGTCGTCTACTCCTTCCCCATCTTCTCCGGCGGCTCCAGCGGCCCGCTGGTCAGCATACCCGCCATGCTCAATGAGGCCGGCGTGGACGGCGACGCCCTCATCGGCATCATGGTCGCGGCCATGTCCCTGGCCAACGTGGAAGCCATCGTGCTCTCCGGCGTCCTCGACGCCGTCGGCCGCGTGAAGCCCAGCTGGACCGGCAACGGCAACCTGGTCCGCACCGGCAAGCAGATCGAGGTCAACACCGAGCACGCCAAGTTCGACGGCAAGATCAGCTCCCTGTTCACCGGCGTGTTCTTCGGCGCGGTGCTCTTCGCCGTATCCAACGTCATCGCCAACCTGACGTCCTCTTTCATCAACCTCAACTACATCGTCTGGCTGATCATCCTCTGCATCGTCATCAAGATCGTCAACATCGTGCCCCAGCGCATCATCGACTGCCTGGCCTGGGCCTCCGACCTGGTCACCGGCCTCTTCCTGCCGGCGATGATGGTCTGCGTCGGCATCACCGCCATCGACCTCACCGTCCTGGCCGACGCCATGAGCATCAAGTTCTTCCTCATGGTCACCTGCGTCATCCTCACCTTCGTCATCGCCGCCGGCATCTTCGGCCGCCTGTTCGGTATGTACCCCATCGAGAGCGCCATCTCCATCGGCTGCTGCTCCTGCGACATCGGCGGCACCGGCGACCTCGTCAACTGCCAGGTCTCCAAGCGCATGGACCTGTTCCCGTTCGCCAGCATCTCCACCCGCCTCGGCGGCGCGCTGGCCCTGCTGGTGCTCGGCGTCCTCATCCCGATGCTCGTCTGACAGCGCAGGAAGGTATAGCATATGGCGACCATGCTCGACAACGGTGTCCGCGTCCGCTGGCTGAACACGGCCGGCTTCGAGATGGTACTGCCCGGCGGGGCCCACCTGCTGGTGGACCCCTGGCTGGACAGCTCGGACGTCTATCCCTTCCCGCTTGAAAAGATCGAGCGCGCGGACTATATCCTGCTCTCGCACGTCCACTTCGACCACGCGCAGGACATAGCCGCCATCCTCGCAAAGTTCCCCAAGGCCCGCCTCTTCGTGGGCGACCTCTCCGTGGACGCCCTCTGCCGCGAGCAGCGCGTCAGCCTGACGAACGTCTACCGCGTACGCCCCGGCGAGGAGTACCAGTTCGACGACGTGAAGATAAACGTCTACGCCGGCCGCCACACGGAAAACGCCCGCGGCGTCTACCGCCCGGCGGAGTTCGACAGCGACGTGAGCTCGCTCGACAGCCTCACCGGCTGGTATGGCTCCATGGAACTGCAAAACTACCTCATCACCGCCGCGGACGGCACGCGCGTGCTCGTCTGGGCCGGCCAGACCACGCCCGACCAGAAGTACCGCTTCGCCGGCCTGCGCCCGGACGTCGCCTGCATGCACCTCAGCCCCAAGCAGGACCCCGAGGTCTTCGCCGGGCTGGTGCAGGCCATCGGCGCGAAGGTGGTCGTCCCGCACCACCACGACCTCACCGAGCCGCTGCTGCGCTCGCGTCCGGAGCTCATCGACCAGATGCTCCCGCCGGAGGCCAAGGAGGCCTATCTGGTGGACGGCCAGTTCAGCGCGGAGGCCTTCGTCGGCCGCTTCGCGCAGGTGATAAAAGAGCGCGTCCCCACCGCCGCCATGATGCAGCTGGAGCACCACAAGTGGTACCGCTTCGGCCTGGCGTGGGAGACGCAGGACTGAAAACGATTTTACCCTTTCTCTCCTTTCACATTTTGACACGGCGCGGGCTGCGGCTGACCACCGCAGCCCGCGTTGTGCTTCCGCGCCAAAAGTGAAAGCCGGCATTGACTTTTCACCGCTTTTGGGCGTATGATAAATGTCGGCCGCCGGGGGCGGCCGCAAATACCGACATTTTTAAGGAGCTGCCATGGCCACCATCTACGACATCGCCAAACTGTGCCAGACCTCGGCCGCCACCGTCTCTTACGTGCTCAACGGCCGCGGGGACGAGCGGCGCATCTCCAAGGCCACACAGGAAAAGATACTCGCCGCGGCGGAGGCGCTCAATTACCGCCCCAACACCAACGCCAAGCGCCTGAGCACGGACAGCCCGCAGCAGCTGAGCGTCGCCCTCTACTGGCCCTGGCGTTATTTCGAGCAGCCGATGATCGCCATCATGCGCGCCGTCAACCAGGTGACGCAGCTCCTCTCCGAGCCGCTGGAGGTCAACATCCAGTTCTACCAGCCGGGCACGCTGCCGGAGCGGCGCGACGCGCTCTCCTCGCAGCTCTACGCCGGCCAGCTGATAGCAGGCGCCTCGCAGAGCGACATGGAGTTCCTCTCGGGCAGCAGCTTCCTCACGCCCACGGTGCTCGTCAACCGCACGCTGCCGGGCTACCCCTGCGTCACCATCGACCACCGCGCCGCCGGCCGCCGCGCCTGCGAGCTGATCGCCGCCATCCGCCCGCAGACGGTCGCCACCGTCTGGGAGCACCAGTTCCACGTGGCCACCAACGCCCGCAAGGACGCCTTTGCCGGCCGCTGGGCGGAGCTGGGGCTGTCGGCGGAGAACAGCGCCTATTTCTGCGAGGCCAGCGCCGAGAGCGGCTATGAGCTGGGCATCAAGCTGGTGCAGAAAAAGCTCGTCAGCCGCGCCATCTTCTGCAACCAGGAGGAGATCGCCCGCGGGCTGCTGGCCGCGCTGAACGAATTCGGCGTGGCCGTGGGGCGGGACACGCTGCTGCTGACCACCACCGCCGGCCCCGCCAGCCTCTGCCGTTTCACCTCGCCCTCGCTCAGCACCATCGACCTGAAGATGCAGAGCGTGGCGTCGGAGGCGCTGAAGCTCTGCCTCAACCTCATCTCCCGCCGCGGCGACCCGAAGGCGCACATCGTCCTCCAGCCGGAGGTCGCCTTCCGCGATTCCTTCCCCGAGCCCGGCCAGACGAACTGAAATATCCCCCGGCGGAGCACCGCCGGGGGATATTTTTGCGCTTTTGGGCCTACTTTTCCCGCTCGCCGAACACCTGCCGGCGCAGCAGCTCGCCCGTGGGGGTGACGGCCAGGCCGCCCCGGGCCGTCTCGCGCAGCGAGCTGGGCAGGCTCTCGCCCACGGCGCGCATGGCGTCTATGCACTCGTCGGCGGGGATCTTGCTTTTGATGCCCGCCAGGGCCATCTCCGCCGCGGCGAAGGCGATCATCACGCCGGAGGCGTTGCGCTTGATGCAGGGTATCTCCACCAGCCCCGCCACCGGGTCGCACACCAGCCCCAGCTGGCTCTTGATGGCCATGGCGCAGGCCTCCGCGCACTGCCCCGGCGAGCCGCCCATCAGCTCCGCCAGGGCCGCCGCCGCCATGGCGGAGGCGCTGCCGCACTCGGCCTGGCAGCCGCCCTCCGCCCCGGCGATGGTCGCGCGTTGGGCGATCACCATGCCGAAGGCCCCGGCCGTGAAGAGGCTCATCACCGCCGCTTCGCGCGTACACCTGCCCTCCGCCAGCAGGGACGCCACCGTCCCCGGCAATATCCCGCAGGAGCCCGCCGTGGGCGCGGCCACGATGCGCCCCATGGCGGCGTTGTTCTCGCTCACGGCCAGCGCGCGGGCGATGGAGCGCCCCACGAAGCCGCCGCAGATGCCGCCGCCGGCGGCGTAGCCCCACATGCGCGCGGCGTCCCCGCCCGTGAGGCCGGAAGCGGAGCGCAGCGCGCCGTCAAGGCCCGTCTTTATGGCCTCCTCCATCACCGACAGCCGCCGCTCCATGCGCGCGTAGACCTCAGATGCGTCCAGCTCCAGCTGCTCGGCCTGGTCGGCCAGCACCAGCGCGGAGATGGCCGAGCCGCTCTCCTCCGCCGCGCGGCAGAGCGCGGACACCGTTTTATATTCAAGCATGGCGCACCTCCTCACATCATGGCCCGGATGAGCACGGCCTGCTGCACGGGCGGCAGCGCGCGCAGCTCCTCCATCAGCGCGTCGGACACGTCCCCGTCCACCTCGATGGTCATCAGCGCCTCGCCCCCGCGCCGCTCGCGGGAGAGGCGGAAATTGCCGATGTTCACGCCCGAGCCGGCCATGAACTGCGTCACGGCGGCGATGGCGCCCGGCTTGTCCAGGTGGCGCACGAGGATAGTGTTGTACTGCCCGGTGAAGGCCACGTCCATGCCGTTGATGGACGTTATCAGCACATTGCCGCCGCCCACGCTCGCGCCCTGCACCGCCGCGCGCCGCCCGGAGCGGCCCGTCAGCTCCAGCCGCGCCGTGTTGGGGTGCGCGCCGGGTATGCTCACCTCGCGGATGGCCACTTCCAGGCCCGCATCGCGCGCCAGCTCCAGCGAATGGCGGATGCGCCCGTCGTCGGAGTGCAGCCCCATGATGCCCGCCACCAGGGCCTTGTCCGTGCCGTGGCCGCGGTAGGTCTCCGCGAAGGAGCCGGAGAGCGATATCTCCGCGCGCACCGCCTCTTCCCCCAGCAGCCGGCGCGCGATGCGCCCCAGGCGCACGGCCCCCGCCGTGTGCGAGCTGGAAGGCCCGATCATCACCGGGCCGATGATATCAAATACGTTCATTAGCCCCTCCCGTGGCGCAGCTGCGCCCAGCTACAGCATACCAGAAACGCGCCCGCCCTGTCGAGAGTTATTTCCGCTTTTGAACGCTCAAAGAGCGATTGTCTTTCCCCGGGGAACGTGTTATAATCTGTTGACTACTGTCTACAGGGAGGTCAGGCCGCATGCAGGACAGGAGCATCTGTTCCGAGGCCGTGCGCAGCGCGCTGGAAAGGAACCCCCTTTGAAAAGCTCAGCAGCATCGTCTTTACCATCCTCGAAGGCGCCATCCTCAGCTCCGAGCTGCGGCCCGGCGCGCGGCTGAACGTGGCCAAGCTGGCCGGCGAGCTGGAGGTGAGCGCCACGCCCGTGCGCGAGGCCATCGACCAGCTCTGCACCCGCGGCCTGGTGCGCGCCGAGCAGAAGGGCGACGGGAAATACTTCAACTATTACGTCTTTGACATCGACGACAGCTCCATCGCCGACCTCTTCGTGGCCCGCAAGAGCGTGGAGGGCATGGCGGCCGCCATCTGCGCGGAGAAGAACTGGCGCGTGGACCTCAATGAGCTCGGCCGGCTGGCGGAGGGCTTCCAGCGCGCGCTGCGCGACTTTGTCAGCGTCCCGGAGAGCCCGCACCCGGACATCGGCATCACCGCCCGCCTGGACATGGATTTCCACGGCCTGCTCGTGCGCTCCACGCGCAACGACTACCTGCTGAGCATGTACGAGGCCATCGGCAAGACGGTGGAGTACCTCTCCATCCGCACCAACCAGTTCCTGGTCAACGAACGCGAGCCGGACAACCTGCTGCTGCTTGGCAGCCAGCACATGGCCATCTACCGCGCCGTCAAGTTCGGCTTCCCCGAGCTGGCGCGTAAGGCTATGGACAAGCACATCGACTTCTGCGCCAACTCCTGCCTGCAGAACCGCAGCCGCCTCTCCGGCAGGGCCGCCCGTTAAAACGTCCTAAAACCGGTACATATTTTTGGCGACATCCCCGAAATGCACACGGGGATGCCGCTTTTTTGCGCGCTTTGACGGTTTGAGCGCTCAAATCCTTTCGCGGCGGGTACGATTCCGCCGCGAAAGCGGCGCAATCGTATCCCTTGGTGTATTTTCACAGCGTGCGCCCCGCAAAGTCTTGCTGAATTGGACTGTTTCACCAGTGTTGTGCTAAGTTTTACACAGTATCGGGCGCGGGGGACCGCCCCAAAATCACAAAATGGAGGAAGAGACATGAAGATAGCAATGATAGGCTCCGGCGCGGCGGGCAGCGTGTTCGCCGGCTACCTGAGGTGCGGCGGCGCCGAGCTGACGCTCGTCGATCCCTACAAGGAGCACATGGACAAGATC
>DVOV01000207.1 GCA_018713375.1 Candidatus Scatomorpha stercorigallinarum
GGCCAGCAGGGAGGCACTCGACTACTGGAGCCCCGTTGACTGGTACAACGGCGGCATGGAGCACACCACGCTGCACCTGCTCTACAGCCGCTTCTGGCACAAGTTCCTCTACGACATCGGCGTGGTGCCCACCAAGGAGCCCTATGCCAAGCGCACCAGCCACGGCATGATACTCGGCCTCAACCCGCACAACTACGCCAACCTCTCCGACGAGGAGCGCGACGCGCTGCTCGCCGAATATGGCAGCGAAGCGGCCGTGAAGAAGCACCTGGTGGAAAAATACGGCGAGATGGCCGAGCACCCCATCGTCAAGATGAGCAAGAGTCTGGGCAACGTTGTCAACCCGGACAACGTCGTCAAAGAGTTCGGCGCGGACACGCTGCGGCTGTATATCATGTTCCTCGGCGACTTTGAAAAGGCCGCCCCATGGAACCCCAGCGCCGTCAAGGGCTGCAAGCGCTTCCTTGACCGCATCTGGGCCCTGGCCGAGACGCGCATCGAGGGCGACGAGAGCTACTCTGCCGCCAACGAGAAGGAAGTCCACCGCACCATCAAGAAGGTGGGCGAGGACATCGAGGGCATGAAGTTCAACACCGCCATCGCCTGCATGATGACGCTGGTGAACAAGTTCTCCGAAAACGCGCCCTCCCGCGGGGACATCAAGGCCCTGCTCGCGCTGCTGAGTCCCTTTGCGCCGCACATGGTGGAGGAGCTTTGGGAGATCCAGGGCTTCGAGGGCATCGCCTCCACGGCCGCCTGGCCGCAGTACGACCTGGCCAAGACGCTCGACGACGAGAAGGAGATCGCCGTGCAGGTGAACGGCAAGCTGCGCAGCACGGTCACAGTGCCCGTGGACTGCGAGGACAGCGTGGCGGTGGAGACGGCGCTGGCCGACCAGAAGGTGAAAAAGTTTGCCGATGGGATGCAGGTCGTCAAGACCATCGTTGTCAAAAACAAGCTGGTCAATATTATTGTCAAGCCCGCGAAGTGACTTTTACTTGACATCTGGCCAAAGAAAACTTATAATGCATAGAGGCGGTAGTTCACCCGCCGCTGCATAAGGGTCATCAAGCCCCTGCAAAGGCGTCTTTGGAGGGAGGGAATAAAATGTCGGAGATCTATGTCAAGGAGAACGAGTCGCTCGATAACGCTCTCAAGCGCTTCAAGAGGAGCTGCGCCAAGGCTGGCGTCATGGCTGACCTGAGGAAGAAGGAGTATTACCAGAGCCCCAGCGTCAAGCGCCGCAAGAAGTCCGAGGCCGCGCGCAAGAACAAGAACAAGCGCTATTATTGATTTTCCGCAAGGCAAACCCCCGCCCGCAACGGGCGGGGGAATTTTTACATCTGGCATCTTGGTTTTTTCCGCATATACTGCTATAATGAAAGCACTCGCAGACAGGAGGTCTGGAATGATGAATATTGAGCTCAGCGATAAGGAGTTCCGGCGCCTGCTGGATCTGGTCTATGTCGGCAACTGGGTGCTCAACTCCGCGCGCGGCAGCGACCGCTTCGAGGACTACGACGACCTGCAGGAAAAGATGTTTGCGCTCTGTGCCCAGAACGGCATGAAGGACCTGTATACGACCTGGTACGGCCACACATTCCCATCCCGGGCCTACGAGGAGGGCGGCATACACGAGGCCATCGCGGACTATGAGGATGCCGTTTTCTTCGACATCCTGGCCGAGGAGCTGGCGCGGCGGGATATGCACCTGGAGGACACGGACCCCGAGGACATGACGGAGCTCAACCACCGCATGGACGAATACATCAGCGAGTTTGAGGCCAACGGGATCGACAACCTGACCATCGACATCTGAAAACGTATAAAATCACGGCTCCCGCGCATAATAGCAGCGGGAGCTGGTTTTTTTGAAAATGTCCAATGAGCAGTACGGCGAATATGTGAAGAAAAAGTCCCCGCGATCGAAGCTGGGGCCGGACCTGCTGCGCGCTTTCCTGGTGGGCGGGGCCATCTGTACGCTGGGGCAGCTGCTGACGGAGCTGTACCTCTACCTGGGCGCGGAGAAGGACGCGGCGGGCACGCTCTGCTCCGTTTCGCTCATCGCCCTCAGCGCGCTGCTGACGGGCTTCGGCGTCTACGACCGCATAGCCAAATTCGGCGGCGCGGGCTCGCTGGTGCCCATCACGGGCTTTGCCAACGCCGTGGCCAGCCCGGCCATAGAGTCGCGCAGCGAGGGGCTGATCGTGGGCACGGCGGCAAAGATGTTCAGTATCGCCGGGCCGGTTATCGTCTACGGCACGGCGGCCAGCGTGATCTACGGCCTCATCCTCTGGGCCTGTTCTCAACTTGCCGCTTGATTATCCGACAGAAATGAGATATAATGTCGGTAAGCTCGCCCTCCGCCGCGGCGGAGGGCATGATTTTTGGAGGACGATATGTGGGCATTTGACAGCATGTTCTATCACATATACCCGCTGGGGCTCTGCGGCGCGCCGCGGGAGAACGACGGCGTCCAGGCGCACCGCATCCTGCGCCTGAAGGACTGGGCGGGGCACATCGCCCGCCTGGGGGCGCAGGGCGTCTACCTGGGCCCGGTGTTCGAGAGCGACGCGCACGGCTATGATACGCGCGACTACCTGCGCGTGGACTGCCGCCTGGGCACGAACGAAGACCTGGCGGAGGTCTGCCGCGCGTTTCACGATGCGGGGCTGCGCGTCATATTCGACGGCGTGTTCAACCACGTGGGGCGCGGTTTCCGGGCCTTCCGCGACGTGCAGGAGCGCAGATGGGATTCGCCATATAAGGACTGGTTCAATATCAGCTTCGACGGCAACTCCGGCTATAACGACGGTTTCTGGTACGAGGGCTGGGAGGGGCACTACGAGCTGGTGAAGCTGAACCTGCGTAACCCGGAGGTCGTGGACTACATACTCGGCGCCGTGCGCCGCTGGCGCGAGGAATTTGGCATCGACGGCCTGCGGCTGGACGTGGCCTACTGCCTGGATAAGGACTTCCTGCGCCGCCTGCGGGCGCTGGCAGGGGAGATATCGCCGGACTTTTTCCTCCTGGGTGAGACGCTGCACGGCGACTACAACCAGTGGGTAAACGGCGATATGCTGCACAGCTGCACGAATTACGAGTGCTACAAGGGGCTGTATTCCAGCCTGAACGACATGAACCTCTTCGAGATCGGCCACAGCCTGAAGCGGCAGTTTGGGCCGGAATACTGGAC
>DVOV01000208.1 GCA_018713375.1 Candidatus Scatomorpha stercorigallinarum
GGGTGAACGCCGCCGTAATACTTAAAAGGCATGAGCATCACCTCTCATAATTTTGACTGCATCATAATAGCACAATTCGTCGAATGTGTCCAGAGAATATGACGCCAAAAATGTCATTTTTGCGTGATTATTTCTTAACGAGCATGAGAAATCATTAACAATTGCAGGGCTATTGTTAGCAACTGGCAATTATGCGTCGTTATAGGGGGAAACTGCACTTATATGCAATTTCCGCCCGGGCGGCCGCGGCGCGGTAAAAAAACTTCCGTCTTAACAAGCGGGGCAAATTAGTGTAGAATAAGCCTGCGCCCGGCGGCGCCCCCGCGCCCCGCCGGCACACTGAAACGGAGGTGCTCACATGCTCATCACCGAATGGGGCGAGGCCCTGGACCGCAGCGCGCCGCTGCCCGAATACCCCCGGCCGCAGCTCGTGCGCGGCAGCTACCTCAACCTCAACGGCCCCTGGGAATACGCCTTCACGGCGGACATGAAAAAGCCCGAGGAATACGCGGGCGAGATCGTCGTCCCCTTCTCCCCCGAGTCGCCGCTCTCCGGCGTGGGGCGCACGCTGCGCGCGGGGGAATACCTCTGGTACCGCCGGCGCTTCACGCTGCCGGAGGGCTTCAACATCGGCCGCGTGCTGCTGCACTTCGGGGCCGTGGACCAGTCCGCGCGCGTCTGGGTGAACGGCCACGACGCCGTGGCCCACACGGGCGGCTACCTGCCCTTTTCGGCGGACATCACCGAGCTGCTTGAGGACGGCGAGAACACGCTGCTGGTCCGCTGCGCGGACGACACGGACGAGAGCTGGCACACGCGCGGCAAGCAGAAAACGAAAAAGGGCGGCATCTGGTACACGCCGCTCTCCGGCATCTGGCAGACCGTCTGGTGCGAAAGCGTGCCGGAGAACTATATAAAGCACCTCTTCATCACCCCCCACCTGGCCGACCGGGCCGTGGAGCTCTTCGTGGACGGCGAGGGCGAGTGCCGCGCCGAGATCGAGGGCGAGGAGTATGTGTTCCCCGCCGGGCAGCCGGCCGTGCTCGAGCTGCACGGGGAGATACGCGAGTGGACGCCGGAGCGCCCGGAGCTCTACGACCTGACGCTGACGCTGGGCGAGGACCGGGTGCGGAGCTATTTCGCCATGCGCTCCTTCGGCGTGGGGACGGACAGCGCCGGCGTCAAGCGGCTGCTGCTCAACGGCAGACCATATTTCCACAACGGCGTGCTCGACCAGGGCTGGTGGCCGGACGGGCTCTACACCGCGCCCAGCGACGAGGCGCTGGCCTTCGATATCTCCGCCGCCAAGGCGATGGGCTTCAACATGCTGCGCAAGCACGTGAAAGTGGAGAGCGCCCGCTGGTACTACCACTGCGACCGCCTCGGCATGCTCGTCTGGCAGGACATGCCCAACGGCGGCGGGAAATACAACGCCCTCACCGTCTCCGCCCCCCTGCTCACGGGCGCGCACACGCGCGACGACAAATACGCCCGCTTCGGCCGCAAGAGCGAGCGCGGCCGCCGCGAGTTCACCGCCGAGCTGCGGGAGATGGTCACCGCGCTCTACAACTGCCCCTGCATCGCCATGTGGGTGCCCTTCAACGAGGGCTGGGGCCAGTTCGACGCCGAGGAGAACGTCAGGGCCATCCTCTCCATCGACGACACGCGCACCATCGACCACGCCAGCGGCTGGCACGACCAGGGCATCGGCGAGATAAAGAGCATACACCTCTATTTCGACGACTACCGCTACGCGCCGGACAAGCTGGGCCGCTGCGTGGTGCTCAGCGAGTTCGGCGGCTACACCTGCGCCATCGAGGGCCATTCGGCGGAGGGCAAGCCCTTCGGCTACAAGAAATTCAAGGCCCCCGCCGAGCTCCGCGCCGGGCTGGTCGTGCTCTACGACGGGCAGATACGCCCCGCCGTGCGCGACGGGCTCTCCGCCGCCGTCTATACCCAGCTGACGGACGTGGAAAACGAGCTCAACGGCCTTATCACCTATGACCGCCGCGTGCTCAAACTCGCGCCGGAGGCCGTGGAGCGCACCGTGCGGATGCCCGCTCTCCGTCCCTGACGGAAGTTTGCACACACAGCGCGGACATTTCGGCCGGTAATTCGTGAAAGTTACGCCTTGCGGCCGCCGCGCATGTGATGGTATAATGTCGGCGTGTTTTCGCAAAACTTACAAAAACATAAAATAAAAATACGGGTCGAGGAGTTGTGACACAGACATGAACTATGAAAACCTGCGCCGCGAGGACGAGGAGATCTTCTCCGCCATGGCCAAGGAGCTGCAGCGCCAGCGGGACCACATCGAGCTCATCGCCAGCGAGAATTTCACCTCCCCCGCTGTGATGGAGGCCACGGGCAGCCACCTGACGAACAAGTACGCCGAGGGCTACCCCGGCAGGCGCTTCTACGGCGGCTGCGAATATGTGGACGTGGTGGAGGACATCGCCCGCGAGCGGGCCAAGCAGCTCTTCGGCGCCGAGCACGCCAACGTGCAGCCCCACTCCGGTTCGCAGGCCAACGTCGCCGTCTATCTGGCGCTCTGCAAGCCCGGCGACGTGATCATGGGCATGGACCTCTCCTGCGGCGGGCACCTGACGCACGGCTCCAAGGCCTCCATCACCGGCAAGTACTTCGACGTGCACGGCTACGGCGTGGACCGCGAGACGGAGCTCATCGACTACGACGAGATGCGCCGCATGGCGCTCGAGCTGCGCCCGAAGATGATAATCTCCGGCGCGAGCGCCTATTCGCGCATAATAGACTGGAAGCGCATACGCGAGATATGCGACGAGGTCGGTGCCTACATGTTCGTGGACATGGCGCACATCGGCGGCCTGGTGGCCGCGGGCGCGCACCCCTCCCCCGTCCCCTATGCGGACGTTGTCACGACGACCACCCACAAGACCCTGCGCGGCCCCCGCGGCGCCGTCATCCTCTGCAAAGCCGACCTGGCGAAGAAGATCGACTCCGCCATCTTCCCCGGCAGCCAGGGCGGCCCGCTGATGCACGTCGTGGCCGCCAAGGCCGTGTGCTTTAAAGAGGCCATGAGCCAGGAATTCAAGGACTACCAGTTCCAGGTGGTGAAAAACGCCAAGGCCCTGGCGGAGACGCTCGCCGCCGGCGGCGTGCGCCTGGTCTCCGGCGGCACGGACAACCACCTGATGCTGGCCGACGTGATGAGCATGGGCGTCACCGGCCGCGACATGCAGGAGCTGCTGGACCGCGCGAACATCACCGCCAACAAGAACGCCATCCCCTTCGACGAGCAGCCGCCGCACCTCGGCAGCGGCGTGCGCTTCGGCTCTCCCGCCTCCACCTCGCGCGGGATGAAGGAGGACGAGTTCCGCCAGATCGGCGGGCTGATACTGCGCCTGATGCGCGAGCGGGACGCCGCCGTGCCCGCTGTGCGCGAGGAGGTCCTCGCCCTCTGCGAGCGCTTCCCGCTTTACGAGAACGTCATCTGAGGAAACACCGGGGGAGAGCGCGGCTCTCCCCCCTTTTTTATCATCCCCGCGCCGGGCGCGGGGCGCGGAGGTGCACATGTACAGGATCTTTCTGGTGGAGGACGACGCCGTCATCGCCGCGGCGGTGAAGCGGCACCTGGAGGGCTGGGGCTGCGAAGTGGTCTGCGCGGAGGACTTCGCGCATGTGCTCGCGGAGTTCGAGCGCTGCTCGCCGCAGCTGGTGCTGCTGGACATCTCCCTCCCCTTCTATAACGGCTACCACTGGTGCAGCGAGATACGCCGCGTCTCCGCCGTGCCGGTCATCTTCATCTCCGGCGCGGCGGACAGCATGAACATCGTGATGGCCATGAACATGGGCGCGGACGACTTCATCGCCAAGCCCTTCGACCTGGACGTGCTGACGGCGAAGATACAGGCCCTGCTGCGCCGCGCCTACGGCCTCAGCGAGCCGAAGCACGTCCTCGAGCGCGGCGGCGCGCTGCTGGACATGTCCGCGGGCACGCTCTCCGCCGGCGGCGGCAGCGTGGAGCTGACGAAAAACGAGCTGCGCATCCTGAAAACGCTGATGGAGAGCCGCGGCGTCGTCAGCCGCGACGAGCTGATGCTCAGCCTCTGGAAAACGGACAGCTTCGTGGACGAGAACACGCTCACCGTGAACGTCGGCCGCCTGCGGCGCAAGCTGGAGGGCATCGGCCTTTCCGACTTCATCAAGACCAAAAAGGGGCTCGGCTACTTCATCGAAGACGGCGGCGCCCACACGGGAGGTTGAACCATGCTGGACTGCATCGCCGCCGGTCCCGGCGGCTTCACCGGCTCCGTGCTGCTCTTTGCGCGCGTGGGCCTCTGCGGCGGCTTCACCGCCTTCTCCGCCTTCTCGCTGGAGACCTTTGAGCTGCTGCGCGCCGGCCATTACGGCATGGCCGCGCTCTACGCCGTGCTCAGCGCCGCGCTCTGCGTCCTCGCCGTGCTGCTGGCGCAGCTGCCGGTGAAGCCATGAGCGCCCTCGCCTATCTGCGGCGGCACTGGAAGATCGTGCTGCTCTTCGCCGCCTTCACCGGCATTTTCGCGCTGGTGTTCTCGCTCTACGACCTGCCCGTGGAGGCGGTGGCCTACGCCGCCGCGCTCTGCCTGGCCGTGGGCGCGGTGATGTTCCTCCTCGGCTTCCTGCGCTGGCGGGCGCGCCTGCGCGCGCTGGAGGCCATGCGCAGGACCGTCACCGTCTCGCTGGACGGCCTGCCCGCCCCCGGCGGGCGCGCGGAGTCCGATTACCAGGAGCTTTTGCGCATCCTGCGCGCCGAGCTCGCGCGCACGGAGGCCGCCGCCGCCCGCGAGCGGCGCGAGGCGGAGGACTACTACACGCTCTGGGCGCACCAGATCAAAACGCCCATCGCCGCGCTGCGGCTGCTGCTGCAGTCCGGCGGGGCGGACAGCGGCGCGCTCACGGCGGAGGTGCTGCGCATCGAGGGCTATGTGGAGATGGCGCTGGGCTATGTGCGCCTGGAGGGCGGGAGCGACTTCGTCTTGCGCTCGTGCGACCTCGACGAGGTCGTGCGCGGCTGCCTGCGCAAGTACGCGCCGCTCTTCATCCTCAAAAAACTGCCGCTCGACTTCCGCGAGACGGGCCTCACCGTGCTCTCGGACGAAAAGTGGCTGGCCTTCGTGATCGAGCAGCTGCTCGCCAACGCCCTCAAATACACCCGCGCGGGGCATGTGGCCGTCTACGCCGAGGGCCGCGCGCTGATCGTCGAGGACACGGGCATCGGCATCGCGCCGGAGGACCTGCCGCGCGTTTTCGAGCGCGGCTTCACCGGCTACAACGGCCGCGAGGACAAAAAGTCCACCGGCCTCGGCCTCTACCTCTGCTCGCGCGTCTGCCACAAGCTGGGGCACCGGCTCACCCTCGTCTCCGAGCCCGCCCGCGGCACCCGCGCCCGCCTCTTCTTCCCCACCGGCCCGTATCCGGAGGCGCCGGGCGGCGGGCAATGATCGCAGGCAAAAGACCCGCGGGGCATGCGCCCCGCGGGTCTTTTATCCCGGCCCCGGAGGGGCCGCTGTTCATCCGCCGATGCTGAAGTACTGCATCGGGTCCACCGTGGCGCCGTTTATCCTCACCTCGAAGTGCAGGTGCGGGCCGGTGGACATGCCCGTGGAGCCGACATAGCCGATGGTGTCGCCCTGCGTCACCGTCTGGCCGTAGCTGCAGTTGTAGGCGCTCATGTGGGCGTAGAGCGTCACCCGCCCGCCGCCGTGGTTTATCATCACGCAGTTGCCGTAGCCGCCGTTCCAGCCGCAGTAGCTGACCACGCCGCTGTCCGCGGCGATGATGGACGTGCCGCTGGGCGCGCCGATGTCCTGCCCGGAGTGGAAGCGCATATAGCCGAGGATGGGGTGCATCCGGTAGCCGTAGGTGCGCGTGCCCGGGGTGTAGCCCGGCAGGGGCCAGATGTAGGTGCCCGTGCTCTTGATGTTCTTGGCGGCCTCCTGGCGCTCGAAGTCGGCTATCATCTGCTGGATGTCCGCTTCCAGCGCCTCCTCCTGGGCCACGACCTCCAGGAAGAGCTCGGTATTGGTCTGTATCTCCTCCTCCAGCTGGACGATGAGCTGGTTTGCCTCCTCGATGCGCTCTTCCAGCTCGGCGCGCTCGCTCTCATACTCGGCGCTGCGCTCCTCCAGCTCGCCGAGCAGCGCGGCGTATTCGGACTGTATCTCCTCGCTCTGCTCGCGGGCGGCAGTGTACTGGTCGTAGATGCGCCGGTCGGCCTCCATGACTTCGCCTATCATGTCGAGGTTGCTTATCAGCTCGCCGAGGCTGGACGAGCCGAAGATGATGGCCAGATATGTATAGTTCCCGTCCTCCTCCAGCGCGCGCACGTGGCGCTTATAGGCGGCGAGCTGCTCCGTCTCCGCGCTGGTGGCCATCTCCACCTCGCGCTGCTTCTGGCTGACGAGCGTGCCGTAGAGCTCGAGCTGCTCGTCGATGAGCTCCAGCTCCTGGCGGTAGAGCTCGTTCTGCGCGTCGAGGGCGTATTTCTGCTCCAGCAGGCTGTCCTGCTCGCCCTTGAGCTCGTCGATGCCGGCCTGCATCTCCTCGCGCTGGGCCCTGATCTCGTCGCGCTCGGCCTCCAGCGCGTCTATCTGCGCCTCCGTTATCTCCGCGCTCGCGGCGGTGGAAAGCGCCGGCAGCATCGGCGCGGCGCAGAGCAGCGCCAGCATCAGCGCCAGCGCCCTGCGTGTAAAGCTGCGCTTTTTCATATGGTCCGGGACCTCCGTTGCTGTGGATTCGTTGACATAATAACTCATACTGCGGCAGATTTCAAGTGAATTGGCAAAAATCTGCCGCCGTCACAGCATTTGGACGGGCGCGGGGCGCCAAAGTTCCCCCGCGCCTTGCCTCGCGGCGGCTTCTGTGGTACAATACCGCACATGGAAAACATCGAACGGGTAAAGAGAATAGCGGCCATACACGACATCTCCGGCTTCGGCAAGTGCTCGCTGACGGTGGCGCTGCCCGTGGTCTCCGCCACGGGCGTGGAGTGCTCGTGCATCCCCACCGCCCTGCTGAGCACGCACACGGGCGAGTTCACGGGCTGGACGCGCCGGGATCTGACAGACCAGATGCTGCCCATCGCCCGGCACTGGCACTCGCTTGGGATAAAATTCGACGGGATCTACTCCGGCTACCTGGCCTCGCCGGCGCAGGAGCGCGTGCTGGAGGAGGTCTACGGCCTCATCGCCGGCGAGGGCACGCTCATCGTCTGCGACCCCGCCATGGCCGACAACGGCAGCTACTACACCGGCTTCGGGCACGACATGCGCGACACCTTCCGCCGGCTCTGCGCGCACTCGCACGTGATAACGCCCAATATCACGGAGGCCGCGCTGCTCGCGGGCGAGGAATACCGCCCCGCCCCGCACAGCCGGGAATACCTGGAGCGCATATTCGAGGGCCTGGCCGCGCTGGGGCCGCGCGTCATCGCCGTCACCGGCGTGCACGACGGCGCCGGCAGGATCGGCACCGTGGTGCTGGAACGGGAGACGGGCCGGCGCTACGCGGCCATGAGGGAAGAGCTCGGGGGCGTGTTCTACGGCACGGGGGACATATTCGCCTCCGCCTTCGCCGCGCTGCTCACGCGCGGCGCGGGCGTGGAAAAATCCCTTGAGCTGGCCAGCTCGCTGGTGGCGGAGAGCATAGGATACACCTACCGCCAGGGCACCCCCAGGCGCGACGGCGTGGCCTTCGAGCTCGCCCTGCCCAACTACGTCCGCCGCGTAGGCGAGGCGTTTGGGCACGGGACGCCGGCCGGCATATGAAAACCCCCGGGGCGAAGGAACGTCCCCGGGGATCAATATTAAAGTGCATTGGTCAATCAAGCAGCCGGGAAGGGCGGCCATGCGACAAAAACCGCGGTTGACGGGAGACGTGAAGCGTGGTATATTAAACACAAGAGAGACGGCCGCCCGGTGCCAGCCGGACGCGGTCATCTCCGGTTCGGGGTGAGAAATGCCGCTTCCTTGCTACGTTCGGGGGGCGGCTATCTCTTTAGCTCGATACCAAGCCGGATAGCCGCGATGATAAGCATAAGTAATGCGATGGTATCAGTCGCGCTCATCGGCTTCACCTCCTTGCTTTCGCCGGAGGATGGCCCCGCCTCTCTTGCTTGTCTCATTTTAGCAGAGCCCGCTCCCCCAGTCAACGCCCCGCCCCAGGGGGCAAGGGGGCGGAGCCCCCAAAATAACCTCACGGCAAGCAGAACGTCCCAAACCACGCAAACCACCCCCGTGGGCGGGCTTTGCCTGCCGAGGACACCTTCTGTTGCGGCTCTGTGTACTTCAAACCCCAAGCCTCCCCTGCCGTGCAGGGGAGGTGGCGCCTGCGCAGCAGGCGACGGAGGGGTGTTGAAGGTTTGCGCATCTTCGATAAGAACCGCAGACTTCCGGCACCCCTCCGGCCGCACTAAAGTGCGGCCACCTCCCCTACTTGTAGGGGAGGCATAGAGACACGCAACCACCCCCCGTGGGCGGGCTTTGCCC
>DVOV01000209.1 GCA_018713375.1 Candidatus Scatomorpha stercorigallinarum
ATCGGCAGAGGTCAGTCCGGTTTCTGAGATGGAGCGCATGTGCATATGACGGATTGCCAGAATCCCGGCCAGCACGTCCGGCTGGGCTTCCGGATCAGGCTGACAAGGGCCAGTCCGCTGACCACGGTCCAGAAGAACTTGAACAGCTGCTCCACCTTCAGCCGGGCGGTGACGGCGTGCAGCAGCGTCATGCAGACGAGCGTCACCGCCGTGCAGATGGCGAGGGCGACGACCACGTCCAGCCAGAGCATGCCGGTGCTGATGCCGCCCAGGAACAGGGCGGTGAAGAGCGCGGTCATGATGAACATCTTGATGGCGTGGGAGAGTTTGAACACCGCCAGCGGCGCGCCGGTGTATTCCACCAGCGGGCCCTCGCAGATCTCCGTCTCCGCCTCGCCGACGTCGAAGGGATGCGCGCCGACCTCGCAGGGGATGACCAGCAGCATGGCTGCGGCGGCCGGTATCAGGCGCCAGTCGAAGAGGAAGCTGCCGAAGAGCTGCTGGTACAGCGTCACCTGCTCGAGCGAGAAGGTGACCGCGCCGCCGCCCGCGGCCTTGCCGACGGCGAGCAGCACCAGTATCAGCGGGAGCTCGTAGGCGATGATGGCCACCATCGAGCGGGAAATTCCCACGCCCGCAAAAGGCGATGCGGAGGCGCTGCCGCCGAAGATCATGGCCAGCGAGGGGATGGTGATGAGATAGAGGATGACCACCATGTCCGCCATGCCGCTGAAAGCCTGCATCCCGCCGATGGGGATGAACAGCGCGGTGACGACCAGGCTCACGAGCCCCACATAGGGCGCGATGAGGAAGGTGTGGCGGGCGGCGCTGCTGGGGACGATGGTCTCCTTTCCGAGCAGCTTGAAGAAATCATACGTCGGCTGCAGCACGGGCGGGCCCACGCGCTTCTGCATTCGCGCCACGACCTTGCGGTCGATGCCCGCCAGCCAGAGGCCGAACACGGTGGAAAACAGCAGCCCGGGGAAAATAAGGATATAGACGAGATACATGACGAATTCCATTGCTGCCCCTCCCCCTTACATGAATATGAAGCAGTAGGCGGTGATCACGGCCAGCGCGCAGACGCCCCAGATGACATAGTCGTTGGTAACGCCGCTGTGCGCCCGCGCCATGAAGCCCAGGTAGCCGCGCAGGTTGTGCTTGAAGCCCCAGAAGAGGTCCGCGCCGGCCACGTGGGAGTACTCCGCCTGCTCGCCGCCGAAGAAGGTGGCGTGTTTGGGGTCCGCCGAGAGCGTCACCGCGCCGCGGCCGCTCCTGCCCATGAGGGAGACGAGCGTCACGCCGCAGAGGACGACCACGAACAGTATCAGCCAGGCCACGGGGTCCCAGATGCCGATGAAGCTCACCACGGGCTCGGCCAGGTAGGAGCTGTCGGCCATGACGGCCTGCGCATAGCCCGCGCCCATGGCGGAGTCGATGTACGCCGGGACGTTGATCACGGCGGCCGTCGCCGGGCCGATGAAATACTTTATCATCAGGTCCGGGAAGAGGCCGGAGAAGAGGCAGAGCGCGGCCATGATCCACATCGGGATGCGCATGGAGAGCGGCGTCTCCTTCACGTTCTCATACTCCGGCGGGAGCTGCCCGAAGAACACGGACTGCCCCACTTTGACGAAGGAGGCGAGCGTCAGCACGCTGGTGACCACGCAGACGACGGTCACCAGGGCATAGCCGATGCTGCCGGTCTCCGCCGCCTTCTCGAACGTCGCCTGGTAGATCATCCACTTGGAGGCGAAGCCGTTGAAGGGCGGGATGCCGCTGATGGAGAAGGCGCCCACCAGGAAGAGGGCCGCCGTCTGCGGCATTTTCCGCGCCAGCCCGCCCAGCTTCTCCAGATAGGTCGTGCCCGTGCCGTAGAGCACGCTGCCGGCCACCAGGAAGAGCAGGCCCTTGAAGAGCGTGTGGTTGATGGCGTGGTAGAGGCCGCCGGCGATGCCGATGCCGGTGCAGAGGCCCAGCGCCGTCAGGATATAGCCGATCTGCGAGATGCTGTGGAAGGCCAGCAGGCGCTTGAAATCGTGCTGGTTGAGCGCCATGGTGACGCAGACGAACATGGAGAGGCAGCCGATGAACACGACCATCGTCTGCATGCTCGTGAGGCCCATGGTGCGAAACAGGAAATAGCTCACGCGGATGATGCCGTAAACGCCGGTCTTGGTGAACACGCCGGAGATGAGCACCGAAACGGAGCTCGGCGCGGCGCCGTGCGCGTCCGCCGCGATGGGCTGGAAGGGGAACATGAAGCTCTTGCAGCCAAAGCCGGTGAACAGCAGCGCGAAGGCGAAAATGGTGGTCGCGTTGAGCTTGCCCGGCAGTATGGCGCTGATCTGCGCCAGGTTGAGCGTGTGGCACTGGGCGTACACCAGCGAGATGCCGAGCAGGATGCAGGTGGAGCCGATGGAGCCGACCACCAGGTACTTGAAGGCCGCTTCGCGGGCGTTCGGGTTCCAGGTGCGGAAAGCTGTGAGGCCCACGGCCGCGAAGGTCATGACCTCCAGCATGACGTAGATGTTGAAGAGGTCGCCGGAGAGCAGTATGCCCATCACGCCGCCGGAGAGCATCAGGAACAGCGTGAAGAAGGGGCCGTTGGCGTCGTCCTGCGTGATGTACTTGAAGGAATAGAAGCCGGCCAGGGCCACGGCGATGGCCGCCAGCAGCCCGAAGAAGAGCGACAGCGCGTCCACCTCGATGGCGATGCCGATGGCGTAGCCCGCCTGCGGCTCCCAGTCGCCCATCCAGTAGGTGACGATCTCCCCGTCCACCATCACGGGCAGCACCAGGCAGGCCAGCAGCGCGAGGCTGATGAGCACGGTGAGCCCGGCGACGACGTTGCGCGCCGCGCGGCGCTTCCCGATAAGGGTGACGATGAAGGCGCCGACGAAATAGCACATCACCGCCAGCACGGGGAAGTGGCTGTAGACATCGTAATTCATCCGTGCAGCCTCCTTATGTCGCGCGCGTCGAGCGTGCCGTATTCTTTATAGAGGCGGATGCAGAGCGCCATGGCCATGGCCGTAACGCACGCGCCGATGACGATGCTCGTCAGCGTCAGCGCCTGCGGGATGGGATCGACGAAGTACATGCCGCTCGTCAGCTCGCCGAAGGTGTAGATAGGCGCAGTGCCGCCTTCATTGAAGCCGACGGAGACGATCATCAGGTTGAGGCCGTAGTCCGTCAGGCCCATGCCGATGACGATCTGGATGATATTGTGCTTGACCATCATGGCGTAGAAGCCTATAACGATCAGCGCTACCGCCCCGATGTAGTTGGCGAGCATCATTTGGCCTCTCCCCCTTCCTCGTGTTCGGTAGTGGGTATGGTGTTGTCGTCCTCGTGGCCCTCGTCCGTGCTCAGCAGGGCGATGATGAGCAGCAGCAGGAAGCCGACGCCCGTGAGCACCTTGAAGCCGACGGAATAGTTCATGAGGGCGATGGTGCCGCTGCTCCAGAGGTCGCCGATATCGCCGCTGTTATAGAGCACGTTGCGGCAGAAATTGTAGCCGCAGAAGATGCCGAGCATGGCGAAGAACACATAGGCCAGCGCGCCCACGGCCTCCAGCTTGTGCATGCGCTCCATGTTCACGGCCGTGGCAACGCTGCGGAAGCCGTAGCCCAGATAGAGCAGCAGCACGCCGCTCGCGGCCAGGACGCCGCCCTGGAAGCCGCCGCCGGGGCTGATGTTGCCGTGCAGTATGACGTAAAAGCCCAGCACCAGGGCCAGCGGCAGGTAGCTGTCCGCCAGGCTGCGGACGATGAGGTCGTCGCGTTTCCATTTCTTGTTCATTTGCCGCCCTCCCATCTGTCGCGGTGCTTGCGCAGTATGACGGTGGCGCCCGTGATGGCGATCAGCAGCACGAAGCTCTCGCCCAGCGTGTCGTATCCGCGGAAGTCGAAGACGATGGCGGTGACGTTGTTCACGGCCTGCGTCTTGGCCAGGTTCTCCTTGACGATGATGCTGGCCGCGCCGTCCGGCGCCGGGTCGGCCACGTCGTAGTCATACGGGTCCTGCTGCAGTTCGTAGACGTCCGTGCCGCGGCCGTCGTAGGTGACGGGGATATCCTCGTACATGTATACCGCCCCGGCCACGCCGAAGCAGAGCACGATGATAAGAGAAATGGCGATGATGGCGTTCTTCATTTCTCGTCACCCCCTCCGGTCTTTTTCAGGCCCACGACGAACACGATCGTGGTGAGCACGACGCCCACGGCCGCCTCCGCGATGGCCACGTCCGGCGCCTGGAGCACGATGAACTCCAGCGAGACGAACGCGCCGCAGGCGGCGAGCGAGATGATGCAGGAAATGGTCTTTTTCATCGTCACCGTGAGTATCGCGCAGATGACGATGCCCAGGATGATGAGCATGTTGAGGATGTACATCGGGGTCATCACAGTTCCTCGACCTCCTTTTCCGCCGCGGCGGAGTCCGCCGCCTGCTCAGAGCCGTCCCCGGTCTCCACGCAGGCCTCCTCGTCGGCCAGCTCGTCCACCACGAGCTCGCGTTCGGGCCGGATGCCGATGCGGTAGGCCGCGCGGGCCATGGCGTGGCCGCCGACGGGGTTGGCGAGGATGGTCAGCACGCCGATCATGATGACCTTGGCCGCGCTGGCCCAGCTCTGCCACACGAAGATACAGTAGAGAAGCGCGCCGACGAGCGTGAGCAGCACGCCCAGCGTGGTGATGTTCGTGGACGACTGCATACGGGAAAACGTGTCCGGCATGCGGACGACGCCCACCGCGCCCGCCAGGGCGAAGAAGCAGCCGCCGACGATGAAAATGTCGATTATCACTCTGAGCACGGTGTTCATAGCGTACCCTCCAGGTATTTACCTATCAGCACCTGGCTCAGGAAGCCAAGTATGGCGGTGACGATGGCTATGTCCAGATATATGCCGCGCCCGGAGTAGAGGGCCACCAGCACCAGCGCCACGTCCGTCAGCACGTCTACACAGTCGCCGGCGACGACGCGGTCGGGCACCGTGGGGCCCTTGATGAGCCGCCATATCACTATGAAGCAGCACAGCACATAGAATATGGCGAAATAGACGAGCTCGATCATTGCCATACCCTCCTCAGCCATTTTTCCATGCGGCCCTTGATGGCCTCGCCGGCCTTCTCATGGTCGGTCTCCTGCACGTCTATCCAGTGGATGTAGTACCAGCAGCGGCCCTCGCGCTCGTCGATGTCCATGGTGATGGTGCCGGGCGTGAGGGTGATGGAGTTGGCGAGCATGGTCTTGCCGTACTCGGTCGGCACTTCCACAGGCACGCGGACGATGCCGGGGTTGATGTTCAGCCTGGGGCTGAGCGCGCGCTTGGCCATGTCCCAGTTCGCCTTCAGCAGCTCCCAGGGGAAGATGGCCACGCAGTACCAGATAAGGATGAAGAACCGCTTCCCGAAAAAGCCGAAAGGCCGCTCATGGACGAAGAAGCGGGCGGAAAACCACGCCACAAGGGCGGAGACGACCGCGCCGGCCGCCAGCTCCTGCCAGGCGAAGGAGCCGGTGAAGAGTATCCAGAATATGCAGCAGAGCACGAAGGTCGCCAGGAATGCCGGGAACGTCGTCTTTCTCCTGTTCTCCAAATTTACACCTCCTGAAGATTCTGTTATTCCACTTCCATAGCTTCAACATAGAACTCTCTCCCCGCAATGAGGCGGAACGCCGCGCCACCGCAGCGGGGGCACGCGCTCCCCTCCGGCGGCCCCTCGTAGCCGCAGTCCGGGCAGCGTATGCGCGCCGGTAGCGGCTCGATATCCAGCCGCGCGCCCTCCGCCGCCGTACCGGCGGCGGCGATGGGGAAGAACTCGCGCAGGCAGCCGGGCACGATGCCGCTCAGCTGGCCCACACGCAGGCGGATGGAGAGCACCTTTACGCTTCCGCAGCGCGCAGCCTCCCTCTCGACGATGGAGACGACGCCCTGCATGATCGACAGTTCGTGCATCTACCTGTCCAGGCAGGAGAAGCAGGGGTCGATGCTGGCGATGATGAGCCCCGCGTCCGCCACGGTGTTGCCGCGCAGCATCACCGGCACGGTGGGGGTGTTCTTGAAGCTTGGCACATGGATGCTCACGCGGTGGTTGTTGAAGCCTCCGTTGCCCACGACCTTATATACGAGCTGACCGCGCGGCGCCTCATGCCGGGCGGTGAACGCGCCTTCCCTGATCTTGGGCAGCTTGTTGCCGAGGTTTATCGGCCCGTCCGGCAGGCCGGCCAGGGCCTGGCGGATGATGCTGATGCTCTCCGCGCACTCCAGCAGGCGGACGACCACGCGCGCATAGACGTCGCAGCTGTCAACGACGGGGACCTTGAAGTCAAAGTCGGCGTAGGCCGAATACGGCGCGTCGCGCCGCACGTCCACGTCCAGGCCCGAGGCCCGGGCGTGCGGGCCCACGGCGCCCATGCGGACGGCTTCCTCCGTCGTCATCACGCCCACGCCCTTGGTGCGCAGCGCCACGGTCCTGTCGTTCACGCAGAGGTCGATGACCCTGTTCAGCGCCTCTTCCACCACGTCCAGCCGCTTTTCGATGCTCGCTTTGATCTCCGGCGATATGTCGCGCCGCGCGCCGCCGATGGTACACATGGCGTAGTTCACACGGTTGCCGCTGAGCTCCTCGAGCATGTCCATGATGACCTCGCGCTTGTCCCAGACGTGCATGAACATGCTGTCATGCCCGATGATGTGCAGCGCGATGCCCGCCCACAGGAAGTGGGAGTGCAGCCGCTCGAGCTCGCCCGTGATGACGCGGATGTATTCCCCGCGCCGGGGCACTTCGAGCTGGTTGATAGCCTCCACCGCCATGGCGTAGGTCCAGGCGTGGGAGTGCGAACAGATGCCGCAGACGCGCTCCACGAGCACCAGCGTCTGTATGGCGTTGCGCTCCGTGGCGAGCTTCTCGATGCCGCGGTGGTTATAGCCGACGAACACCTCCGCATCCTTGATCACTTCGCCCTCCGTGTAGAGCTTTGCGTGTATCGGCTCCTCAAGGGCTGGATGGTAGGGGCCGATCGGGACGATGTAGCTCATGCCGGTATTTTCACTCCTTTTCCATGTTCTCGCGCGCGGCGCGCAGCTCCGAGAGCGGCTTCACGAGGATCTGCCCACGGCCCTCGGTCTCGAGCATGTCCTCGGGCAGGAACAGCCTCTGCGAGGTGTCCAGGCCCTCGAACTGCAAGCCGAGCAGCTCGTTGAGCTCGCGCTCCGGCCAGCTGGCCGACGTGTCGTAGATGTCCGAGACGGAGGGCAGCACCGTCTCGCCCACGACGTAGTAGGCAACGAGCTCCGGGTCCTGCGCGTATTCATATGATACGCGCACCTGTCCATCCGTCTGGATGTACGCATGGATCATGGCCAGGAACACGCCGTCGTGCTTCATCTTCAGGGCGGTGGGAACGATGTCGTCCTTCGTGATCTGGACTTCCCTGTATCCCTGCATTTTTCCACCTCACTCCTTTGAATGTCATGGTGTTTGCTTTGCATATGTCAAGGGTCTTTGCGCTTTTATCCAGGCTGCGCGCTCAACAGATGCGCGGCAGCTGCGCGCCGGCGAGCTTTTGCAGCACGCGCGCGCCGCCGGAGCGCGTCCTGAGCAGCACGCGGCCGGCAGCCGCAGCGCTCACATGGCCGATGACGGCAGCGCTGCGCCCCAGCTCATGCCCGCGCAGCGCGCCGAGTGCCGCCTCCGCCGTCTCCGCCGAGACGACGCACAGCAGCTTCCCCTCGTTGGCGCAGTAGAGCGGGTCCAGCCCCAGCAGCGAGCAGGCGGCCTCCACCGCCGGGGAAACAGGTATCTCCGCCTCCTCCAGCTCCAGCCCGAGGCCGGAGCTCTCCGCGAATTCGCAGAGCGTAGTGGCCACCCCGCCCCGGGTGGGGTCGCGCAGGCAGCGCACTTCCGCGCCGGAGGCGAACAGCGCCCCTGTGAGGGCGCCGAGCGCGGCGCAGTCGCTTTTCACCGCGCCGGAGGCGTCGTCTATGAGCCCACCGCGCGCAAGCATCACGGCCGCGCCGTGGTCCCCCGCCGTGCCCGAGAGCAGCACCGCGTCGCCGTCCCTGACGCCGCGCGGCGTCAGCCCCGCGCGGCGCAGGAAGCCGATGCCGGCCGTGTTGATATAGAGCCCGTCGCCCCGGCCGCGCTCCACCACCTTGGTGTCGCCGGTGACGACCTGTACGCGCGCCGCCTCCGCCGCGCGCTGCACGGAGTCCAGCACGCGCGAGAGCGCGGAGCGCTCCAGCCCCTCTTCGATTATCAGCGCGAGGCTGAGGTACCGGGCCTCGCCCCCGCACATGGCGATGTCGTTCACCGTACCGCAGACGGCCAGCTTGCCGATGTCCCCGCCCGGGAAAAAGAGCGGCGAGACGACAAAGCTGTCGGTGGAAAAGACCAGTTCGCCCTCACCGCGGAGCACGGCCCCGTCCCCCAGCTCGCCGAGGGCGGGGTTGCCGAGCCGCGGCAGGACCTCGTTCTCTATCAGGCGCGAGGTCTTTTTCCCCCCGCTGCCGTAGTCAAGCGTGATGATCTCGTCCATCCTCACACCCCCTCGTACTTGTACGCCGCCGCGCAGGAGCCCTCCGAGGACACCATGCAGGGCCCCAGCGGGTCCTCCGGCGTACACGCCGCGCCGAAGAGCGGGCAGCCGCGGGGCGGCATGCGCCCCGTTATCACGTCCCCGCAGCGGCAGGCGGCGGCGGCCGCCGGCGGTATCTCCACGGCGAACTTCCGCGCCGCGTCAAACTCTGCGAATCCCGGCCTCACGGCCAGGCCGCTCCCCTCGATCTCCCCGAGCCCGCGCCAGGTGTCCCGCGCGGGGGCGAAAACGCGCCGCATCTCCGCCAGCGCCAGGGCGATGCCCTCGCTGCGCACCGCGCGCGTATACATGTTGGCGAGCTCCGCGCGCCCGGCGCGGACGTCCGCCGCCAGCCGCTCCACGGCTGCCATGATGTCCTGCGGCTCGAACCCGGCCACCACGGCGGGCAGGGCGTAGTCCCGCGGCAGGAAGCGGAAGCCCTCGGCCCCCACGACCGTCGCCACGTGCCCCGGGCAGAGGAAGCCCTGGATGTTGAAGCCCTCGCCGGCTATCAGCGAGCGCAGGGCGGGCTCCACACGCTTGAGCATGGAAAAAACGGAGAAGTTCCCCACGCCGCGCGCCTTTGCCTCCAGTATGGAGGCCGCCGTGCCGGGCGCCGTGGTCTCAAAGCCCACGCCGAGGAACACGGTCTCGCGCTGCGGGTGGGCCTCCGCCCAATCCACGGCGTCCATCGGCGAATAGACCACCAGCACCTCCGCGCCCAGGGCCCGGCGGCGGGCCAGGCTGTCCCCCCGGCGGCTGCCGGGGACGCGCACCATATCGCCATAGGTGGCGATGGTCACGCCCGGGCGCATGGCGAGCTCCAGCACGGCGTCTATCACCTCCGGCGGCGTCACGCACACGGGGCAGCCGGGGCCGGATACCAGCTCCACGCCCGCGGGCAGCAGGCTCTTCAGCCCGGCGCGGGCGATCGCCATGGTGTGCGTACCGCACACCTCCATCAGCCGTATCTCAGCGCGCGAGGGCATCGCGCACCTCGTTCCACTCGGCGATGTCGGCCTTCGCCTGCTCCTCGCCCAGCCGTTCTATGGCAAAGCCCGCGTGGACGATGACATATTCCCCCACGCGCGGCTCTTTTATAAAATCCAGCCTCATGCGGCGGCGCAGGCCCTCCACCTCGCCGACGCCGTTCAGGCCGTCTATCTCAACGATCTTCAGCGGTACCGCCAAGCACATATCTTGCCTCCAGGATCTTCAGCTGCCCCAGGGACAGCCCCTCGTCGTTAGTGGAAACGCGGCTGTGCGTATACACCTCGAGCCCCGCGCGCTCCAGCCGCTCCGGCAGGCGGCGCATGAGGTACATGTTCTGGAAAACGCCGCCGGAGAGGACGATCCTGCGCAGGCGCGTCCCTTCCGCCGCCCTCACAGCCATTTCAGCCGCGGCCGAAACGAGCGTATTCATGAATCTCGCGCACAAAGCGCCCTTTTCAACGCCGGAACGGCGTTCCGAAACCATTTTCAGCATCATCGGCCGCCAGTCGAACACCGTGACACCGTCCCTGGCGTAAAAGCGGGTCTCATATCCCCCGTCCTCGTCCGCGGCCGCCGCGGCCTCCAGCAGCACGGCGCCCTGGCCCTCATAGGTGCATGTGCGGCGGATGCCGGCCACGGCGCAGGCCGCGTCGAACAGGCGGCCCATGCCGCTGCTCTGCGGGCAGGCGACGCGCCGTTCGACCATGCGCCGCACGGCCTCCGCCCCCGGCTCGTCCATAAGTTCCTCAGCATCCGCGCCGCACTCCATGAGCGCTGCCAGGCCCAGCCGCCATATCTCCTTCACGGCGGCGTCGCCCCCCGGCAGCGGCAGCGGGTGGATGCTCCCCAGCCGCTCAAAGCCCCCGTAGGAGCCGCGCAGCAGCTCGCCGCCCCAGGCGGCGCCGTCCGTCCCCAGGCCCACGCCGTCCCAGATGAGGCCCAGGCACTCGCCGTCAAGGCCGTTGTCGGCCATGCAGGCGGCCAGGTGGGCGTGGTGGTGCTGCACGCGCAGCAGGGCGATCCCCTCCCGCTCCGCGCGCTCCTCGGCGTAGGCGGTGGAAAGGTAGTCGGGATGCAGGTCGCAGGCTATCGCCCGCGGATGTATGTCAAAAAGCTTCTCAAAATGCGCTATCTGTCCCTCGTAGGCCGCCAGCGTCTCGGCGTTCTTCAGGTCGCCGATATGCTGGCTGGGAAAGGCGTGGCCGCTTTTTGAAAGGCAGAAGCTGGCCTTCTGCTCCGCGCCGCAGGCCAGCAGGTCCCCCGCCAGCCCTGGCATGATGACCGGATAGGGCACATAGCCCCGCGAGCGCCTCAGCGGGTACTCCCTGCCGCGCGCGATGCGCACGAGCGAATCGTCGCAGCGGGTGACGATCTCCCTGTCGTGCAGCAGGAAACCGTCCGCTATGCCGGAAAGGCGCTCCAGCGCCTCTGTATTTTTATATACGATCGGCGTATCGGAAATATTGGCGCTGGTCATCACCAGGCAGTCTATGTCGTCCCCCATCAGCAGCACGTGCAGCGGGGTGTACGGCAGCATCACGCCGATGCAGTTGTTCTCGCTCAGGTGCTCCCATGCGCCGCGCTCGCGCTTTTCCAGCAGCACGATGGGCTTTTTCGGCGAGGCCAGCAGCCGCTCCTCTTCCTCCGAGACGCGGCAGAGCCGCCTGGCGCAGTCCACGCTGCGGCACATGACGGCAAAGGGCTTTTCGTCGCGCTGCTTGCGCCGGCGCAGCTCGCGGCACGCCGAGGCGTCGTCCGCCAGGCAGGCCAGATGCATCCCGCCCAGGCCCTTTATGCACAGTATGCGCCCGGCTTTCAGCTCGCGGCGGGCGATACCGATGCCGTCCCCCGGCAGCTCGCGCCCCGCGGCGTCCAGGAAAAACACGCGCGGGCCGCATTTCGAGCAGCAGTCCGGCTGCGCGTGATAGCGCCGGTCGCGGATATCGGCGAACTCCCGTGCGCAGTCCCGGCACATGGGGAAATCCGCCATCGACGTATAGGCCCTGTCATAGGGCACCGATCTGATTATGGTAAAACGCGGGCCGCAGTTCGTACAGTTGATGAACGGGTAGCGGTACCGGCGGTCGTCCGGGTCCAGCAGCTCGCGCAGGCAGTCCGGGCAGATGCCGACGTCCGGGCTCACGAGCGTTTTCATCTGCGCCCCGCGGCCGCTTTCGACGATCCTGAATCCTTCATATCCGCCGCTGCCCGGCTTTTCCGTGACGGTGACGGACTCTATGAGGGCCAGCGGCGGCGCTTCCGCGCCGATCTCGCGCACGAAGGCCTCGACCTCGCCGCGCACGCCCTCAACTTCCAGCTCCGCGCCCTCGGAGGTGTTGCGCACCCAGCCGGAGAGGCCGTGGCGCTCCACCAGGCGGTGGATGAACGGCCGGAAGCCGACGCCCTGCACTATTCCCCTCACCTCGACCGAGGCTCTCACGTACACTCCCCCCGGCATGGTCACGGCCGCGCTGCAGCGCGGTGATGTATGTTATAAGTCAAGGTTATAATACACCTACGACTTGTGGATGTCAACAAATTAACACTTGTATGCCCGCTCAATTTTTACCGTTCCCTGCCGCGCGGCGCGGGAAAATTTTTTCAGGAAAAACGAAAAAAACTGTTGACAAGAGCGCCCCCGTCTTGTATAATTCACTTTGCCTTTTGGCGGCGTAGCTCAGTTGGCCAGAGCATTCGGTTCATACCCGAAGTGTCACCGGTTCGAATCCAGTCGCCGCTACCACCGGGGCGCCTCTCGGCGCCCCGGAACCGTAAAGGGCCCGTTGGTCAAGTGGTTAAGACACCGCCCTTTCACGGCGGTAACATGGGTTCGAATCCCGTACGGGTCACCAGACGGAGGCTTAGCTCAGCAGGTTAGAGCGCCTGCTTCACACGCAGGAGGTCACTGGTTCGAGTCCAGCAGTCTCCACCAGGAAAGAGGGCGGAACACATTGGTGTCCCGCCTTCTTTTCCTTTTGCCGCTCTTGCAAAGTTTGAAAAAACGGGTTATAATCTGAGCCACAGATGGAACGAGGAGGGGCCGGCATGGCGGAATATTCTTACGGATACGATAACGGCGGGCGCGAGCGCACGGACGCCGGCGGCGGCAGCCGCGCCGTCGTCTGCCCCAACTGCGGCGAGCCCAACAGCCCGGAGGCCAAATACTGCGGCATCTGCGGCGAAAAACTGCCCTCCACGCGCTGCTACTGCCCGGACTGCGGCCGCGTCTACCCGTCCGAGATGGCCTACTGCATCGAGTGCGGCTCCATGACCGTCCCCGGCGACCCGCCGCGCCGCCGCGCCTCTTATAAGGACACTGTCCCCGCCGCGGGCAAAAGCTGGCTGGTCACGCTGCTGCTGTGCGTTTTCGTGGGCGCGCTGGGCGTGCACCGCTTCTACGTCGGCAAGATTGGCACGGGCATCCTCTGGCTGCTCACCGGCGGCTGCCTGGGCATCGGCTGGATCGTGGACATCATCGTCATCGCCTGCGGCAATTTCCGCGACAGCCACGGCGCGCCCATCCGCGAATGAGGCCTGCGCCATGCTGATAGACACTTCGGCCCTGACCGCCCCGCCGGAGGACTTCGCCGCGCTCAGTATCGAGCCGGAGGGCCTCTCGCCGCTGGGGCACAGGGTCTTTTTCATCTCTTCATTAAAATATCACGGCGAGGAGGAGGCCGGGGCCTTCGCCCGCTATGTCAAGTGCGGCGAGCCGCAGCACGTCAGCCCCCGCCGCGCTCGGGCGCGCGACTCCGAGGACGAGCTGCTGCCGGCGGAGGAGGCGTACCGCCAGCTCATGGATCTTGCCGCCGGGGCCGTGCTGGTCGTGCACGGCGCGGAGAGCCTGCGCTTCCTGCGAGAGGAGCTCTCCGGCGGGCGCCCTCTCCCCTGCCCGGTGGCTGACCTGGAGCCGCTCGCCCGCCAGCGTCTGCCGCACCTCGCCTCGCACGGCCTGCCCGAGCTGAGCCGCTATTTCAGCGCCGGCGAACAGCGCACGGGCGCGAGGCTGCCCAACGCGCGGGCCATCGCCGTGGCTTTCAGCCGCTGCTGCCGCCTGGACCCGCAACCGCGGCCCTACCGCTCCTGGCTGCCGAGCGTCCCGCCCTGCCCGCCGCGCCCGGGGGTCTACGGCTCCGTCCGTGTGCAGAGCCCGGACCTCGGCCACCCGCTCTTCGCCCGCGGCGTCGTATTCGCCGGCAAGCTTGCAACGCCGCGCTCAGAGCTCGCCCGCCTGGCAGCCGCCTGCGGCGCGGCCGTACATACGCGCGTCTCCCCGCTGGTTGACATCGTCGTGGCCGGCGCGGGCAGCGACAAGGCCCTTGCCGCCGCGCGGGAGCTCAACGCCGCCGGCCGCACGCACATCGAGGTGCTCGGCGAGGCGGAATTCCTGCTCCTGGCGCGCGGCGGCGATTGACAGGCTTTTTCTCCCCCGCAGCGGGCCGCAGCCGGCGCCCGCTGCGGGGCTTTTTGCCCCCGGCGGCGGATATGGACATTTGGCGCTTGTTTTTCCCCACTTTTGATGGTATAATTTCATGATGTCCAAGCGCTTTCCCCACATTGCCGCAGGAAAGGAGGCGATGCGCATGAGGACCCGCAACGTGCTCACATCCTTCGCTTTCATCATGCTCACCCTGTTCCTCATACTCATCATCGCTTCCCGCACCTCCGAGGCCGGGGGCATCAACCTCTCCGGGAATGCCGGCACCGGGCCGGACAACCTCGTCGGCGATATCAGCATCCCCGGCGTCACGCAGACGCCGGAGCCCACCGTGCGGCCCACGGTGTACAAGCCGGACGTGGACATAACGAGCTGGGAGTTCATCCTCGCCAACAGCGAGCACAGCATCGGCTCCTACGCCCCGCCGCAGACCGGCAGCATCGAGGGCACGGCCCAGTATTTCGACGTGCGCGCGATGGACGCGCTGCTCGCCTTCATCCAGGGCGCGCGGGACGCCGGCTTCACCCCCTACATCATGACGGCCTACATAAACTACTCCTCCCAGGAGTACATCTTCAACGGCCGCGCCAGCCAGATCGCCTGGGGCGGGACGTACACATATGAGGAGGCCGTGGAGATCGCCAAAACGGTCGTCTTTTACCCCGGCACCAGCGACCATCAGACCGGCCTCGCCGTCGACATCGCGGACCGCTACTACAACTCCCTCAGCAGCGCCAACATCGACCAGGACCTGCTCGACTGGCTGACGGAGCACTGCGCGGAGTACGGCTTTATCCTGCGCTACCCCGCGCTCAAGGAGAGCGTCACCGGCTGGAACGAGCCCTACCATTTCCGCTATGTGGGCACCACCGCAGCAGAATATATAATGGAGCGCGGCCTCTGCCTGGAGGAATTCATCGAGCTCTACGAGTAAAAAATTCTTGACTATTCTTGTGCAATATGCTAAAATTCAAATTCGCGTGGTATAGCCGCGCCTAGTTTCGGTTTTTCACCCGTTTTTTACAAAAGCGGTTGAAAATACACAGTTTTGAGGAAAGGAGGAAAACCATGCCGACATTCAACCAGCTCGTAAGGAAGGGCCGCGAACAGGCCACTTACAAGTCCGCTTCCCCGGCCATGCAGAAGGGCCTCAACACCCTGAAGAACTGCGAGACCAACCTCTCCAGCCCCCAGAAGCGCGGCGTCTGCACCGCGGTGCGTACCTCGACCCCCAAAAAGCCGAACTCCGCCCTGCGTAAGATCGCCCGTGTGCGTCTGACCAACGGCTACGAGGTCACGGCCTACATCCCGGGCGTGGGGCACAACCTGCAGGAGCACAGCGTCGTGATGATCCGCGGCGGCCGTGTCACGGACCTCCCCGGCGTGCGCTACCACATCATCCGCGGTACGCTCGACACCCAGGGCGTTTCCGGCCGTATGCAGGCGCGCAGCAAGTACGGCGCCAAGCGTCCGAAGGCGGGCAAGAAGTAAGAAAAAGGCAGACATGCCCTGTTTGATAGATATTTACGTATCGTATCGACCGGGGCGCAGACGGACGTCCGCCCGACCTGGCGGACGCTCGAGTACCGATGAAGTCATTTTTTAATGAAGGAGGGAAGTATAGTGCCCAGAAGAGGTAACGTTCCCAAGAGAGAGATCCTGCCT
>DVOV01000210.1 GCA_018713375.1 Candidatus Scatomorpha stercorigallinarum
GCCAGGGCCTGCATGAACTCCCGCGCCAGCTCGGTGTCGAAGTCCCCCACGCGCGCGCTCGGGATCTGCGCCGTATAGCGCAGGCAGGGCCGGCCGCTGAGGTCCACGGCGCAGAGGATAAGCGCCTCGTCCATCGGCAGGACGATGTCCCCGTAGCGGCGGATGCCGCGCTTGTCCCCCAGGGCGGACTTCAGCGCCTCGCCCAGCGCGAGGCCCACGTCCTCCACCGTGTGGTGGCCGTCCACCCAGGTGTCCCCCTGGCAGCGGACACTGAGGCCAAAGCCCGCGTGGCGGGAAAAGAGCGTCAGCATGTGGTCGAGGAAGCCGACGCCCGTGCTGATGCCGCCCTCCGCCGCGCCGTCCAGGTCCAGCGTCAGGTATATCTCCGTTTCCGCCGTTTTCCGGCTTATTTCCGCCCTTCTCACGGCTCTCTTACCTCCTCCATAGCGCCGTCCAGCGCCGAGCACAGCGCCGCGTTCTGCCCCGGCGAGCCGATCGTGATGCGCAAATAGGCGCTCAGCGCGCCGCCGCCGAAATACCTCACGAGCACGCCCCGCGCGCGCACGGCGCGGAAGAGCGACTCCGCCGCGCAGCCCTCCGGCGGCATGGCCAGCACGAAATTGGCCCGCGAGGGCGTGCAGCGGAAGCCGCGTTTTTGCAGTTCAGCGTGCAGTTTTTCCCGCTCCTCGGCAATGATGCGGCAGTTTCCCATGTAATAGCCGTCCTCCGCCAGCGCCGCCGTCCCCGCCGCCAGGCCGATGGCGCTCACGCTGTAGGGGTTCACCGAGTACTTCAGCCGCTCGAGGTCGGCGATCAGCTCCGCGCCGCCGATGGCAAAGCCCAGCCTCGCGCCCGCCAGCGAGCGGGATTTGGAGTACGTGCGCACGATGAGCAGGTTTTCGTACTTCCCCAGCAGCGGCAGCGCGCTCTCCGCGCCGAAATCGACGTAGGCCTCGTCCACCACGACCAGCCGCCCGCTGTTTTCCGCCACGATGCGCTCGATGTCCGCCACCGGCAGGGCGATGCCCGTCTGCGCGTTGGGGTTGGCGATGACCACCGTCCGGCCCAGGCGCAGGAAGCGCTCCGGCTCGATGGTGAGGCCCGGGCCCATGGGCACTTCCAGCGCGTCCAGGCCGTAGAGCGCGGAGAAAACGCTGTAAAAGCCGTAGCTCACCGCCGGATAGGCCACGCCGCGGCCGCAGAAGCCCATGAAGCAGAGGTTGAGGATGTTGTCCGAGCCGTCCTCCACCATGACGTTGGCGCTCTCCACGCCGTAGCGCGCGGCCAGGGCGGCCTTCAGCTCCCGGCAGGCCGCGTCCGGGTACATGTTCAGCCCCGCCGCGGCCTCGCTGACGGCCCTTATCACGCCCGGGGAGGGCGGGAAGGGCGACTCATTGGCGTTGAGCTTGATATACTCCCGGTCCCGCGGCTGCTCGCCGGGGACATAGGCCGCGAGCGCGGCAAGCCTGCCGTCGATATACGCGCCCATGGCTCAGCCCTCCCGCCGGATGGTGGCGGAGACAGCGTGGCCGTGCAGGCCCTCGGCGTCGGCAAAAAGGGCGATGTCGTCCGCCGCGGCCTCCAGCGCGGCCGGGGTGTAGTAGGAAAAGCAGCTCTTTTTCACGAAATCGTCCACGCTCAGCGGGCTGGAAAAGCGCGCCGTGCCCATCGTGGGCAGCGTATGGTTGGTGCCGGCCAGGTAATCGCCCACCGGCTCCGGGCTGTAGCGCCCGAGGAAGATGGAGCCGGCGTTGCGCACCCGCCCCAGATAGTCGAAAGGCGCGTCCACGCAGAGCTCCAGGTGCTCGGGGGCGATCTCGTTGGCGATATCGACGGCCTCGCCGAGGTCCTCCGCCACGATGATCTTGCCGTTGTTCTCGATGGACGCGCGGGCGATCTCCTCGCGCGGCAGCGCGGCGAGCTGCCGCTCCAGCTCCGAGCGCACGGCCAGGGCCTGCTCCATGCTGTCCGTGATGAGGATGGCCGTGGCCAGCTTGTCGTGCTCGGCCTGGCTGAGCATGTCCGCCGCCAGCCATTTCGCGCTCGTTTTCCCGTCGGAGACGATCAGTATCTCGCTCGGCCCGGCGATCATGTCTATGGCCACCTGGCCGTACACCTGGCGCTTGGCCTCGGCCACGAAGGCGTTGCCGGGGCCGACGATCTTGTCCACGCGCGGTACGCTCTCCGTGCCGTAGGCCAGCGCGGCCACGGCCTGCGCCCCGCCCACCTTGAACACGCGGTCCACGCCGGCCACCCGGGCCGCGGCCAGTATGGCCGGGCTGACGGCCCCGCCGCCGGCGGGCGTGGTCATGACGAGCTCCCCCACGCCGGCGATCTTCGCCGGGATGGCGTTCATCAGCACGGAGGAGGGATAGGCCGCCGTGCCGCCGGGGACATAGAGCCCCACGCGCGCCATCGGCAGCACCCGCTGGCCGAGGACGGAGCCGTCCTCCGCCGTGACGATATAGTCGTGCCGCACCTGGCGCAGGTGGTATTCGCGGATGTTCCGCGCCGAGCGCTCGAGCACGCGCAGCAGCTCCGGCCCCACGGCCTCCACCGCGGCGTCGAACTCCTCATCGGAGACCAGCAGGCTCTCGCAGGAGCAGCGGTCGAACTTCTCGTTGTACTTTTTCAGCGCCGCGTCGCCGTTCCGGCGCACGTCGGCGATGATGTCCGCCACCGCGCCGGCCACGTCCGCGCCGTTCACCTTGCGGGCGAAGAGCTCGCTCTCGCTTACCTCGCCGCGTTTCATTATCCTTATCATGTCAGTCCGCCTCCCCGGCCGCCACGGCCATGTCCGCCGTGAGGGCGCTTATCTCTTCGTACTTGAATTTATACCCCGCCTTGTTGGCGATGAGCCGCGCGGAAATGGGCAGGAAGCGCTCTATCACCTCAAGGTCGTTTTCCTTCAGCGTAGTCCCCGTCTCCACGATGTCCACTATGACGTCGGAGAGGCCGAGTATCGGTGCGAGCTCTATCGAGCCGTTCAGCTTTATGATGTCTATCGCCCGGCCGCTCTTTGCGTAGTGCCGGCGTGCGATGCCGGGGAACTTGGTGGCCACGCGCAGCGTGGCGCCCTCCGGCGCGCGCCAGCCCTTCGGCCCCGCCACGCACATGGCGCAGCGGCCGATGCCCAGGTCCAGCAGCTCATATACGTCCGCCGCGTGCTCCAGCAGCACGTCCTTGCCGGCCACGCCCAGGTCCGCCGCCCCGCGCTCCACATAGATGGGCACGTCCGAGGGCTTCACCCAGAAAAAGCGCACCCCCGCCTGCGGGTTTTCAAACACCAGGCGGCGCCCCGGCGCGCGTATCTCCTCGCAGCCGCGCCCGCAGCGCTCGAAAAGGCCGTAGGCCCGCTCACCCAGCCGCCCCTTGGGCAGCGCGATATCGATCATGCCCTCTCGCCCCCTTCCCGCGCTACGCGCACGCGCCCGCCGCGCGCGATGATGCGTTTTGCGGCGGCGGCCGTCTCCGCCGGGCTCGCGCCGGCGGCGTAAAAGAGCTCCTCCTCCACCGGCGGCGGCGCCCCCGGCGCGCCCAGGCGCTCCAGCGCGTCCAGATAGACGGCGAAGCCCACGGCCCCCGCCTCGCGCCCCAGCTTGCGCATCAGTGCGTCGTAGCGCCCTCCGGAGAGCACCGCGCGCGGCGCGCCCTCCACATAGCCCTTGAACACCAGGCCGTTATAATACTCCATGTCGCCCATGAGCGAGATGTCGAGCATCACTCCGCCCAGGCAACCGAAGCCCCCCAGGGCCTCCGCTACGCCGGCCAGCTCCGCGCAGGCAGCGCGCATGCCCTCGTTCACCGCCGCCGCGGCCAGCTGCGGCAGCAGCTCGCCGAGCGGGCCGTAGAGCCGCGCAAAGCGGCAGAGCGTCTCCGCCATGGCGCGCGGCGCGTACGCGCGCTCCAGTATGGCGGAGAGCTCCGGCACATTGCGCGCCGAGAGCGAGCGCAGCGCGGCCGCGGCGGCCTCGCCCTCCAGCCCCAGCTCCGGCAGCAGCGCGGCCACATAGCCCATGTGCGCCACATCCAGCACAAAGCGCGGCGAGACTGCGCGCAGGCTCTCCGCCGCCAGATAGAGCACCTCGCCCATGGCGTAGGCGTCCACCGTACCGATGCACTCCAGGCCCGTCTGCGTGATCTCCTGGAAGCCGGCGTCCGGGTCCGGCGCGCGGTAGACGCTCTCGTCATAGTACACCTTCAGCGTATCCGAGCGGGCGGCGGCGCCCTTGGCGATGGAGAGCGTCACGTCCGGCTTGAGGGCCATCAGACGGCCCGTCGTGTCCGTGAAAGCGGCGATGTTCCCCCGCTCCAGGAAGCGGCGGTTCTCGGCGTAGAAGTCGTATTCTTCAAATTTGCCCAACTTGTAGGGCCGGTAGCCCATGGCGGCGTAGAGCGAGCGCAGCGCGAGCACCGTGCGCTCCTCCCGAGTTAAGATCTCGTCCATCGCGGCCTCCGTGAAACTTTAGTATGCTAATGTGGTAGTGTGATAATATTACCACATCTCTGCGAAATGTCAAGTGTTTTATATCTGTATCTCGATGATCTCCAGCCCCTGGCGCATAGCGTAGAGCATGGTGCTCATGGTGCCGCCGGCGCGCCCGTCATAGGCGGCGATGAGCACGCTGGAGGCGTCCACCATATAGTGGTTCCTCCGCTGGTAGCAGCCGGGCGTGAACTCCCGCGACACGAGCGTGTGGTAGTCGCACTCGCCGAGTATGCGCGCGTAGCGCTCGCGCAGCGCGCCCTCCCAGTGCGCGGCCTGCGCCTCATAGGGCACGGCGGCCTCCAGCGTCACGTCAGGACGGCGCGAGCGCAGCGCGAGCACGGCCTCCGCGAAATAGAGGTCGCAGCCGTTGGCCATGCCGCAGATGTAGTGGCGGATGCCGGCCTCATAGACGGCCTCCGCCGCGTCGGCGATGCGGCGCTTGAGCTGTGCGCAGCGCGCGTCGCGCTCGTTGAAGCCCCAGGGCAGCTTTGCCGCCCGGTGGCCCGTGAAACAGCAGCTGTTTTCCCGCTCCGGCACGTCCATATTCCCCCTTTTCCCGGCCATTTTTACCATACTAACGCCTGCGGCGGGAAAAGTCAATTTTCCTCTTGCATTTGCGCGGCTATAGTGCTATCATAATCGTGACAAACGAACACGATGTCTTCAGGGCAGGGTGAAATTCCCGATCGGCGGTAAAGTCCGCGAGCCGCGCAGCGGCATGAATCGGTGCAAGTCCGATACCGACAGTTACAGTCTGGATGAGAGAAGATGCGTATTTTGCACCTTTGCAATAATTACGCCCGGAGGAGACATTCCTTCGGGCGTCAAATTTTTGCCGAGAGGTGCATTTGTAATGGATGTCAGAAAACCCGCCCCCACCCTGAGGAAAATCGACACTAAGAAGCTCGCCGTCCTCGCCATGCTCACCGCCCTGGCCTATGTGGTCATGTGGATGTCGAAGATACTCCCGAGCGTCAACGACTTCCTCGACTTTGACTTCAAGCACGTCGTTATCTGCATCGGCGGCTTCATCTACGGCCCCGTCTCCGCCGGGCTCATCACCGTCGTGGTCTGCTTCATCGAGATGATCACGATCAGCGGCACCGGCCCCTGGGGCTGCCTTATGAACATCATAGGCACGGCCAGCTTCTGCTGCACGGCCTGCTATGTTTATAAGAAAAACCACACCATGAAGGGCGCCGTCATCGGCCTCTCCCTCGGCGTGATAGTCATGACCGCCCTGATGCTGCTCTGGAACTACCTTGTCACCCCGATTTACCAGGGCATGCCCCGCTCCGCCATCGCCGACATGCTCGTGCCCGTGTTCCTGCCCTTCAACCTCGTCAAGGGCGGCATGAACATGGCCGCCACGCTGCTGCTCTACAAGCCCATCGTCGGCGCGCTGCGCCACGCGAAGCTGGTCCCGGAGTCGGAGGGCGCGGCCCCCGTCGGCGGGAAGAAAAAGGTGGGCTTCACGATAGTCGCCCTCTTCCTGCTCGCCACCTTCATCTTCCTCGCCCTCGTCCTGGCCGGTGTCATCTGAGCAGGGGCAGGCCCCTGCCGGCCCTATTCTGAGAGATTTCTTTTTGTCTTGTCAAAAAGAAACCCCTCAGACTCCAAAGAGAAAACCGCTTTGGTGCGGGTCGGTAGGTAAATGCTGTCTTTTATGCCTTTCCGCTTGCTTCAAGTGGTCATCCCGGTGTCGGATGGCTTTACTCATCGCCGACCGTGCGTTGCTTCGCTTCGCTCTCGGCACTACGTGGTGGTTAAGGGCAGCGTAATGTGCCACATAATCGGCAAGCGCGCCGAAGGCCGCGTTTCCGCAACCGCAAACCGTCCCGACGCCGGCCCGCGGAGCGGGCCGGTAAGTCTGTAAGGGGAAAAAGCCGGCACATGTCATGCGTCCCCGCACCAATGCGGCGAGTCCGCAGGACGAGCCGCCCCAGGGGGCAAGGGGGCGGAGCCCCCAATAAACGCCGCGACAAGCGCGCCGTTCCGCCCAACGCGAACTACGTCCGTGGGCGGGCTCCGCCCATCTCGCTCGCCCGCGCCCCAGCGCGGGCGGCGTATTTAAGTCCCATTTTGCTTAAGCAAAATGGGACACATTAGAAAAGCCCGTGCGGTCAGTGGCACCCAACGCCGCAAGCATAGGAATGGCCGCCCGCATAGGGCGGCCAAAATCCCCGGCGGGCTTTGCCTGCCGGGGATACCTTATCTTGCGCCCTGTGGGCGCAACCGCGCCGCCGTGCGGCGCGAGGGGGAGCCTACGAGGGGGACGAAGTCCCCCTCGTACTCACGTTTCGTCGCCAAAATATATCTTCACGTCCCTGGCCGTCTGGATCAGCGGGTGATCCGTGGGCAGGAACTTGGTGCGGCTGGCGGAGTCCTCCAGCGGGACGGAGACGATCTCGCCCTGCTGGATGCCCACCATCATGCCGTACTTGTGCTCCATGATGAGGTGCGCGGCGGCGGTGCCGAACTGCGTGGCGAGCACGCGGTCGTACGGGCACGGGGGGCCGCCCCTCTGGTAGTGGCCGGGGATGGTGACGCGCGTCTCCTGCCCGGTGAGGGCCTCCAGCTCGCTGGCGATGCGGTAGGAGATGGTGGAGTGGCGCGACTGCTCCTTCACGCGGCGGCGCTCCTCCTCGCTGAGCACGGCGTCCGTGCTGGAGACGGCGCCCTCCGCCACGGCGATGATGGAAAAGTGCTTGCCGCTGCGGTAGCGCTGCTCGACGGCGGCGGCCACGGCCTCGATCTTATAGGGTATCTCCGGGATGAGGATGATGTCCGCGCCGGAGGCGATGCCGGCGTTCAGCGTCAGCCAGCCGGCGTCGCGGCCCATCAGCTCCACCAGGAAAACGCGCCCGTGGGAGCTGGCGGTGGAGTGTATGTAGTCGATGACGTTGGTGCCGATGTCCACGGCGCTCTGGAAGCCGAAGGTGGTGTCCGTGCCCCAGATGTCGTTGTCGATGGTCTTGGGCAGGGTGATGATGTTCATGCCCGCGTCCATCAGCAGCTTGGCGCTCTTCTGCGTGCCGTTGCCGCCCATGACGATCAGGCAGTCCAGGTTGAGGCGGTTATAGGTGTCCAGCATGGCGGGCATCAGGTCGTTGCCCTGGTCGTCCACGATGGCCTTGCCGGGGATGTACTTCTGGCGCGAGGTGCCGAGTATGGTGCCGCCCTCCGTCAGGATGCCGGAGAAGTCCTTCGACTCCATGAACTTATAGTCGCCCTCGATGAGCCCGCGGTAGCCGTCGTACATGCCGAAGATCTCGACATTGTCAACGTACTGCAGCAGCGCCTTGCCGATGCCGCGGATTGCGGCGTTCAGGCCCTGGCAGTCGCCGCCGGAGGTGACTATGCCTACCTTTGTGTTCCTTTTCATATATGATAACCTCCTGATCCCCCCGGGGATATTCGCGTCATTCCAAACGTATCATACAGCAGCGGCCGGGCGCTTGTCAACAGGCAGACTGTTAAATTTCCCGCTAAAAAACGGGCGGCCGCGCCGCCCGTTTTTCCGCCGCTGTTTACTTCAGGAAGCCGGCCACGATCTCCGCTTCGGCCTCTTTTTCCGTCAGGCCGAGGGTCATCAGCTTGGTCAGCTGCTCGCCGGCGATCTTGCCGATGGCCGCCTCGTGGACGAGGCTGGCCTCCACGCTGTTGGCGGTAATCTCCGGTATCGCCTGCACGAAGCCGTTGTCCATGACGATGCTGTCGCACTCCGAGTGCCCGTAGCACTTGCCGTTGCCGTTGATCTTCATCAGCAGCACCTGGCGGGAGTTGCCGCTGGCCACGCTGCGGCTGATGACGTTGGAGGAGCTGTCCTCGCCGTCCAGGTCCACGCAGAAGTTCGTCTCCGCGTACTGCGTGCCGTGGGTCATCAGCTTTTCGCGGATGATGAGCGTGGCGCCGTCGGCCAGTTTGGCCTGCGTGTCGCGTTTTGTGGAGTCCACGCCCTTGATCTGCGTGGTGTCCATCTCCATGTACGCGCCCTCTTCAAGGTTTATTATCGTTGTTGGGTTCATGATGCGCTCGCCGGTGCCGTCGCCCTCGGCGTAGTGCTTTTCGATGTACTTGACCTTCGCGTTTTTGCCCACGAAGAAGCTGTGTATGCCGTCGTGCTGGCTGTCCTGGCTGCCGCAGTTGGAGATGCCGCAGCCGGCGACGATGGTCACGTCGCAGTCCTCGCCGATGTGGAAATCGTTGTACACCAGGTCCTTGAGGCCGGACTTGGCGATGATGACGGGGATGTGCATGCTCTCGTTTTTGGTGCCGGGCTTGATGTAGATGTCGATGCCCGGCTTGTCCTTCTTGCTGACGATGTCGATGTTGGCGGTGGTGTTGCGCCCGGCGAGCTCGCCGTCCGAGCGGATGTTATAGGCCCCCTCGGGGACGCCGTGCAGCCCGGCCACCTGTTCGAGCAGGGCTCTCTGGATGCTGTCCATATACCTACCTCCTTAGACCGCGGAGAGGCGGGAGCACTGGCCGCCGCCGATGAGCTTGGGCAGCATCTCCTCGCGCGCGCCGTCCTCGGTGATGGCGCCGTTGGCGATGACGATGATGCGGTCGGCGATCTCCAGTATCCGCTCCTGGTGGGTGATGATCATGATGCTGCCGCTGACCTCTTCATAGAGCTTCTCGAACACGGCGATGAGGTTGGAAAAGCTCCAGAGGTCGATGCCCGCCTCCGGCTCGTCGAATATCGAGAGCTTTGTCCCGCGGGCGAGGATCGTGGCTATCTCTATGCGCTTGAGCTCGCCGCCGGAGAGGCTGGCGTTGACCTCGCGGTTCACATAGTCGCGCGCGCACATGCCCACGCGGGCCAGGTAATCGCAGGCCTGGCCGACGGTGATCTTCTTCCCCGCCGCGTAGCGCAGCAGGTCGTAGACCGTGATGCCCTTGAAGCGCACCGGCTGCTGGAAGGCGAAGCTGATGCCCTTTTTCGCCCGCTCGGTGACGCCGAGGCCGGTGATGTCCTCCCCGTCGAGGAAGATGCTGCCAGACGTGGGCGTGATAATGCCGGCGATGATGCGCGCAAGCGTACTCTTGCCGCCGCCGTTGGGCCCCGTGATAGCCACGAAGCGCTCATCGACCTTGAGGCTGACGCCGCGCAGTATCTCTTTTTCGCCGCCGTCCTCTTCAGGAGCGGCGTAGGTGATGTCTCTGAGTTCCAGCATAGACTGAAACGTTCCCTCCTTTGTGTCAAAAGTCCTCCGAGTCCAGCTTGTGCGAGACGTCGGGGCGGAAATCTATCTTTGATTCGCGGTGCTGTATCAGCCGCACGATGTTCTGCCAGTGCTTGAGCACCACCAGCGCCACGGAGATGCACACCAGCGTCATGCTGAGGCCCGAGAAGCCCTGCGCCAGGGCGGTCACCGGCACGCTCAGCGCGGCCAGCACCGAGCCCAGCGAGACATAGCGCGTCGCCGCCACGGCGATGGCGAAGATGAGTAGGCAGATGAGCCCCGCGTGGTATTCCATGACGAACACGCAGGCCACGCCGCAGAGTATGCCCTTGCCCCCGCGGAAGCCGAAGGGCGCGGGGAACACGTGCCCCATCACGCAGCAGAAGGTGGCGAAGGCGCGGCCCACTTCGCGGTAATAGGCCAGCTCCTCCGGCTCCGGCGCGGCCAGGCCCAGCAGTATGCCGCCGAGGAAGGCGGCCAGCAGGCCCTTGCCGATGTCCACGGCCAGCACCTCCAGCAGCCCGCTGCGGCCGAAGGAGCGGAAAAAGTTCGTGGCCCCGGCGTTGCCGCTGCCCATGCTGCGGATGTCTACACCGAACATGCGGCGGGAGATGATGAGCGAGCCGTTGAGGCAGCCCAGCGCGTAGCTGAGCGCCGCGATAAGGACCAGCAGCAGGACGGTGACGATCATTCCTTGTCCCCTTTCTGCCGGATGACGATCTTCACCGGCGTGCCCTCCAGGCCGAAAACGGCGCGTATCTGGTTCTCGATATACCGCTGGTAGGAGAAGTGGAAAAGCTCGCGGCTGTTGCAGAAGATAACGAAGCAGGGCGGCTTTATCCCTGTCTGCGTCATGTAGTATATCTTCAGCCGCTTGCCCTTGTCCGTGGGCGGCTGCTGGCGGGCCTGGGCGTCCGCCAGGACGTTGTTGAGCATGCCCGTGGTGATGCGCATGGAGCTCTGCTCGTTCACGAAGTTCACCAGCTCGAAGATGCGCTGCGTGCGCTGGCCCGTGACGGCGCTGATGAAGAGCACCGGCGCGTAGGTCATGAAGGCCAGGTCGCGGTAGATGTCCCGGCGCATCCGGTCCATGGTCTTGCCGTCCTTTTCCACCAGGTCCCACTTGTTGGCGACGATGATGCTGGCCTTACCGGCCTCGTGCGCCATGCCGGCGATCTTCGTGTCCTGCTCGGTGACGCCCTCGCGCGCGTCTATCATGATGAGGCACACGTCCGCGCGCTCGATGGCCAGTTGCGCGCGCATGACGGAGAATTTCTCGATCCGGTCGTCCACCTTCGAGCGGCGGCGGATGCCCGCCGTGTCGATGAACACATACTTGCCGTATTCGTTCTCAAAATACGTGTCCACGGCGTCCCGCGTGGTGCCCGCCTGGTCGGCAACGATCACGCGCTTTTCGCCGAGGATGAGGTTGATGAGCGAGCTCTTGCCCACGTTGGGCTTGCCTATCACGGCCACGTGGATGCGCTCGTCGTCCTCCTCGCCCTCCTCCGGGGGCGGGAAATGCGCCACGCAGGCGTCCAGCAGGTCGCCCGTGCCGTGCCCGTGCATGGCGGAGAGCTCGATGGGGTCCCCCAGGCCGAGGGAGTAGAACTCGTAAAACCCCGGGTCGGGCAGGCCCGTGGAGTCCATCTTGTTCACGCACAGCACCACCGGCTTTTTCGAGCGCAGCAGCATATTGGCCACCTCGCGGTCGGCGGCGGTGACGCCGGTGCCGATCTCCGTCACCAGGACGATCACGTCCGCCGCGTCGATGGCGATCTGCGCCTGCTCGCGCATGAAGAGCAGTATCTCGCTGTCGGCCGACGGCTCTATGCCGCCGGTATCCACTATATCAAATTTCCGCCCGTTCAACTCGCACTCGGCGTAGAGCCGGTCGCGCGTGACGCCCGGCGTGTCCTCCACGATGGAGAGGCGCTTGCCCGCCAGGCGGTTGAAGAGCAGGGACTTGCCCACGTTGGGCCGCCCCACTATGGCTACAAGGGGTCTGGACATTCAGCCGGCCACCTTTCACGTTCAGATTCAGTATGATACGCCCAGCATGGCGTCCAGCAGCTCGCCGCCGGAGCCGCCTGTGGGCGTCACCGGCACGCCGAGCGCCGCGGAGGCCTCCTCGAGCGTCACATCGTCGAGGAAAACGCCCTCGCCGTGCCTGAGCATGGTGTGCGGGATGAGCACGCGCTCCCCGAGGTCCTTCCCCCGGAGCTGGGCGATGAGGTCGCCGCCCGTGACCAGCCCGGCCACGTCTATCGTGTGGCCGAAGAAGTCGTTGACGACGGCGTACACCCGCCCGTCTATTTTAGCACATTTTTTATGAGCAGTCTGTAAAAGTTTTTCCAGCAGCGGCGCGGCCGCGACGCCGGTGGCTATCGTGAAGCGCCCTCCCGCGCCCTCGTCCGGCTCCGCAAGGCGGAGCGCGGTCATGAATTCGGTCTCGAGCAGCCGCATCAGGCCCACGCCGTTTTCAAGCTGGCTGTACTCCTCGTAGTATTCGTCCTCCGGCACCTCGCGCCCCGCCTTGAGATAGAGCTCGTCCGAGCACCAGAACACGCGGCTGCCGAGCTTTGAAAGGCATTCGGCGGCATAGGCCTCCACGCGGTCGATAGTCTCCGCGGCGGACTCCCGGTCGAAGGGCCTGAGCTCCGCCAGCCCCTCGCGGTGCTTCGTCAGCCCCACGGGGACGATGGAGACGCTGTTCACGCCCGGGTAGAGCCCGGCCAGGTCGCTCATCGTGCGCGAGAGCTGCCCGCGGTCGTTCCAGCCCGGGCAGCAGACGATCTGGCAGTCCATGACGATGCCGGCGTCCGCAAGGCGCTTCAGCGGGCCCATTATGTCCGCGGCCTTCGGGTTGCCCATGAGCTCGGCGCGCAGCGCGCCGTCCGTAGCGTGGACGGAGACGTTGATAGGGCTGATCTTCAGCGCGCAGATGCGCTCCAGCTCCCGCTCGGAGAGGTTGGTGAGCGTGATGTAGCTGCCCGTGAGGAAGCTCAAGCGCGCGTCGTCGTCCTTGAAATAGAGCGTTTTGCGCAGGCCCTTCGGCAGCTGGTCGATGAAGCAGAACTTGCAGCGGTTCGAACAGCCCCAGGGCCGGTCCATCAGGTACTCCTCAAAGTCGAGCCCGAGGTCCTCGCCCTCGCCCTTGCGGGCCTTCACGCTGTACTCCCCCCCGTCCGCGGAGCGGAACAGGAGCGTCAGCTGCGGCTCATAGCTCCAGTAGCGGTAGTCGAGCACGTCCTCCACCTCGTGGCCGTTGATGCTCAGGAGCTTGTCCCCCACGCGCACCCTGCCCCGCAGGGGGCTGCGCGCGTCTATGTTCGTCACAGTGTTGAGCATATTACCTCCCAAAATGGCCCGCAGGCGCGCGGCCGCCGAAAAGCAAAAGAAGGAAAGGCTGCGCGCCTTCCCTTCCCTGCGTTGCAGTTTTTACTTGCTCTCCTCGACCGCGAGGACCTGGCGCCCGTTGTACTGGCCGCAGGCCTTGCAGGCGCGGTGGGGCAGATGGTAAGCGCCGCAGTTCGGGCACTTGACTATGCTGGGGGCCTCGAGCTTCCACACGGAAGAGCGCCGCTTGTTGCGCCTCTGGCGGGAAACTTTACTCTTCGGTACTGCCATTATTACACCTCCCATAGACGGCTGTCGTTGAGCAGCTCTATGTTAATAGAAATTTATTTATCCAAAAGCTGCTCCAACACAGCTAATCTTGGATCGATGTCCGGGCGGCATCCGCAGGGCCCGTCGTTCAGGTCCTTGCCGCATTTGGGGCAGAGCCCCTTGCAGTCCGGCCGGCAGAGGCTCTTCGACTCCATGTCGAGGATGAAAGCCGTCTCCAGCAGGTCGTCGATGTCGAGCTCCTCGCCCTGCAGGCAGAAGGCCTCGGCCTCCTCGCTGTCCTCGGCGTCCACCACGGGGACGGCAACGTCCACGTGCTTGTGCCGGCTGTAGGTCCTGCCGCAGCGGTCGCAGCGGCACTCCATGGCCGCGTCCACCCCGGCGCGCACCCACAGCGCCCCGGCGGTGTTGACGACCTCGCCCGCGCCGCGCGGCGCGGCCTCAAAGGCGACGACATAGGGGGCGGCAAGGCGCCCGGGATCGAGCTCGCGCTCGAAGGGGAGCCGCGCTCCGGGGACGGAAATGACATCTCTCAGATCGAGCATGTTCTTCACCCCTCCCGCACAGCCGCCTTGGTATTATAATTGATATATCGCCCCTTGTCAACTGCTTTTTTGCTTATTTCACGCGCCCCGGCGCGCCTCAGGCGGCGGGGCTGGCCTCCGCCGCGGCGGGCGAGGCAGAAGCCGCCGGCGCGAGGGCGTCGTCCGCCGTAGCGGAGGCGTCCACGCCCTCCTCCTGCGCCGTCCCAGGCTTGATCTCTATCACCCGCAGCTGGGATGCGTCATAGTCCGTCTCCGCCGTGATGGTCTCCGTGATTCGCGCCACGTCCGCTTCGCTCAGGCCTTCCGCCGGGGCCGGCACCGCCACGGTGACGCCGTCGTCGGTCATATAGGCCACGCAGTCGGCGAAGTCGCGGGCGATGAGGAGGTTTTCTATCTGCGTCTCCATCATCGACCACTGGGCCATGGCGGCGATGGCGTCCATGGCGCTGTCGATGGTCTCCTGCGAGGCGGACTCGGAGGCCGCCGCCGTCTGCAGCAGGCTCAGCGCCTCGTCGCGCGAGGTCTGGCGCGTCAGCCGCGCCTCGGCAAAGTAGTCGAAGGCCTCCTGCGCTTCGTCCTCCTGCCCGAGGGCGGCGGCCATGGCCGCGTCTTCGGCCTCCACCATGGCCTCGTCCGCGCGGCCCCAGCTGTTGTTGTAGCTCCAGTTGAGGTACACCGCCGCGCAGACGAACAGCATGACCGTGACGATGATGATGTTGCGTTTCGCCTTTTTCACGTTTTTGCCTCCCAATTAGTCAGTTTTCATTTTCAGCACCGTTATGCGGTCGCTGCCAAAGCCGGTGTAGGCCGCCGCGGCCTCCGTCACGCGCAGCCGCACCGCGGCGGAGCCCGCCCCCTCGCAGACGACGACCACGCCGTTGTCCGAATAGAGCGCGCCCACCTCCCCCACGCCCTCCACGGCGGAGAGCACGGCCTCCAGCCGGCGCTCCTCCTCCGTGGCGGCGGAGCCCTCCGCGCCGCCCCCGCCGCCGGCGGGGAGCAGCAGCAGCGCGGTCCCGGCGAGCAGCAGCAACAGCACATAGCGGTTCTTCATCAGCGTCTCCAGCGCCCTGTTCACTGCGGCACCTCCCATTCCTGGCGCGAGCGCGGTATGCCGAGGTCGGCCTCGATGGCGGCGGCGAGGGCCTCGCTCCGGCCGCCGGGGCAGCACACGCGGCAGCTGCGCGGGACCCAGTAGCCAGCACTGTCCCATTCCGCGCGCACGCTCGCCGAACAGCCCGCAAGGCCCAGGGCCTCCGCTTTGTCCAATATATATGCCGCGCACTCCTCCTCTATGACGCCGCGGCTGGATAAGCGCGCCTCCTCCTGCGCTCCCTCCGCGGCCGCGCGGGCGGCCTCGCCGTAGCCGGAGAGGGCGGAGGAATAGGCGTCGAAGTCCAGCTCCAGGACGGGCGAGAGCAGCGCGCAGGCCATCACCAGGCCGCAGACGAGGCGCAGCACGCGCTTCACGCGCCCATCCGGGCAGAGGGCCATCGCCGCCGCGCAGATCACCGCCGCGCCGCAGAGGGCGCGCACCCAGTCCGTGAGCGCGCCCGTCATGCCGCCACCGTCCTCACAAGCGAGGCCACGGCGATGAACAGCATCAGCGCCGCCGCCCCCACCACGCCCAGCACCATGCCGAAGGCCCCGCCGAGGGTGGAGATGAGCTTCGGCAGCCGCCCGGGGGCGAAGCCGGCGGCCAGGGCCGCGGCCAGCTTGTACATCAGGTACTGCATGCCGAGCGCGATGAAGGGCGAGAGGCACACGGCGGCCGCCGCCACCATCCCCAGCGAGCCGACGGCGCTTTTGATGAGCCCCGCGCCGGCCACCACGGTGCCGGCGGCGTCGGAGATGATGCCGCCCACCACGGGCAGGGCGGTGGAGATGGCGCTCTTGGCCGCGCGCAGCGTGACGGCGTCCGCCGCGCCGCTCACCGCCCCCGTGAGGGAGAGATAGGCCGTGAAGGCCGTCATGATGAGCGTGGTGGCGCTGACGGCCAACCATTTGAGTACGCCGGCGGCGCTCTCGGCGGCGGCGCTGCCCGTGGCCGCCTGGGCCACCGCCGCGGCCATATATATGTACACCAGCGGGATGATGACAGCGCGTGCGGCGGTGATGAGCACGTCCATGAAGAGCGCCGTGGCCGCGTATTTGGCCGCCGCCGAGGTGACGGCCCCGCCCGCCGCGGCCGCCGCCGTCAGCGAGGGCAGCAGCGCGTGGGAAAACGTGTTCAGCTCGCCCAGCGCCTCCGCCCCGGCGGTGATGAAGGTGCGTGCGTCGCCAAGGGCGATGGCCGCCACGGCCAGCACGCCGCCCAGCGTCACATAGCCCGCCGCCTCGCCGCCGGCCACGGCCTCCACCGTCGCGCAGAGCAGCGCCGCGCAGAGCAGGGCCGCCGCGCTGCGCACGGCGGGCGACACCAGCTCCTTCGCCCGCTCCAGCGCCGCCTCCCACAGCCGCGAGAGCATCCCCTCCGGCTGCGCGGCGGACTCCAGGGCGCTGCCGCCCACGATATCGCGCGCCGCTTCCGGCAGGGCGTCCTCCACGGCGGAAGCGCCGTAGTCCGCCGCCGCGGCGGGCACGGAGAGCAGCAGCGCCGCCATCAGCAGCGCGGATAAACAGCGAAGCATGTCCCACTCCCCTTTCAGCCGCCAATGATGCTTTCCACCGTGTCCAGCAGCGCTGTGAGCAGCGGCAGCGCCGTCCACAGCGCGGCGACGGCCCCCGCCAGCTCGACGGCCGAGCCCAGCGCGCCGCTGCCCGCGTCGCGGCATTCGTCCGCCGCCAGCCGGCAGACGACGCCGATGGCCGCGCACTTCATCACCGGCGCGAGCAGCGCCCCGCTCAGGCCGGACATCTCCCGCGCCCGCGCGAGCGCCTCCCCCACGCCGTCCATCAGCCCCAGGGCGGCGGCCAGCACGGCCGCACAGCCGGCGATGGCCAGGCAGAGGGCGATCTCCGCGTTGTGCCGCCGCAGCAGCTGCGCGAGCAGCGCCGCGCAGACGCCGCCCGCCGCCAGACGCACCGCCAGCTCCATCAGAAGGCGAAGAGGTCGCGGATGAGCTCAAATAGCTCGCTCACCTTCTGCACCACCAGCAGCAGCACGATCACCAGCCCGGTGATGGTCACCATCAGCGCCTGTTCCTCGCGGCCCGAGCGCGTGAGCAGTATGTTCAGCACGGCGACGAGGATGCCCACCGCCGCCACCTTGAATATAAGATCTACCTGCATGTCCTCTCCCGTCCTTCAGTACAGCATGATGGCCGCGATCAGCCCCAGGGCCAGCCCCGCCCCGGCGTAAAGCCTGCGCCCGTTCTCCGCGCGCGCCCGCTCCTCCTCCGCCAGGCGGGCGAGGGCCTCTACCCCCCGCGAGAGGGCCGCGAGCTGCTCGTCCGCGCCGTAGCGCCCCAGGCTGCGCCCCGCTGCCAGCAGGGCCTCCAGCGCCGGCGGCGCGAGCGGCAGCGTGCGCGCCGCCGCGTCCCAGATCTCCGCCACCTCCCGCTCGCCCAGGGCCCCCAGCCCGGCGGCGAAGAGGGAAAAAAAGCCCCGCGCCTCCGGCGGCCCGGCGCGTGCGAGGCGCTCCGCCGCCCGGTCCACGCGCTCCATGCGCGCGACCTCACCGCGCAGCAGCTCGAGCGCGGAGGCCAGCGCGGCCGTCAGGCGGCAGCGCCGCGTGAGCTCCCGCGCGCGCTCCACCCCGCCCGCCAGGCCCGCTATCGCCAGCAGCAGCGCGCCCAGGGCCCTCATGGCGCGCCCGCCGCCTTCACTTCATACTCCCGCGCGCCGTCCGGGCGCCGGCGGACGGCCACGTAGCGGCGGAAAACGCCCTCGTCCAGCAGCCGGCGGTAGAGCTCCCGCCGGCTCAGTCCCGCAAGGCCCTCCGCGTGGGCCGTGGCGAGCACGGCCACGCCGCAGCCCGCCGCCGACAGCACGGCCTCCACGTCCTCCGGGGCGGTGATCTCGTCCATCGCCAGCACCGTGGGCGACATGCTGCGGATGAGCATCAGCGCCGCGGCGGCTTTTGGCGCGCCGGACATCACGTCCGTGCGCGGCCCCAGGTCGAAACCGCCTTCACCGCCGGCGACCTCGGCGCGCTCGTCCGCCACGGCCACGCGCTCCCCGCGCACTGAGAGCAGCCGCACCAGCTCCCGCAGCAGCGTGGTCTTGCCCGCCCCGGGCGGGGAGACGATGAGCGTGTCGCAAAATCCGCCCTCCAGCAGCGCCTTTTTTATCCCGTCGGCGCAGCCGCGGCGCTCGCGCGCGATGCGTATGGCCGCCGAGCGGGCGCGCAGCAGCTCCACGCGCCCCGCGGCGTCCAGCGCCGCCTCGCCGCAGACGCCCAGCCGCCCGCCGCCCGGCAGCGGCACGTATCCCGCGCGCAGCCCGGCGAGGGCCGTGTGCGCGCTGCCGTGCGTGGCCGCCTCCAGCAGCGAGGCGAGGTCCTCCGGCGTCACGGCGCGCGTACCGAGCGTTCGCTCGCCGCCCGGCAGCAGCACGGCCGGCGGATGCCCGCAGCGCAGGCGTACCTCCTCCGCCGCGGCCCGCTCGGCGTCCCGCAGGGCCAGCACGCCGCCCCTTATGTCCCGCGGCAGCAGGGCCGCCGCGCTTTCAAAGCTGTCCTTCCCTTTCATGTGGACAATCTATTCGCCCGCCGCGGGCGGTAGAACATTGCCCTTGCGCCCGCAGGCAAATCGTGCTAAAATACTCAAAAAAGAACACGGAGGTCCTCGGCAATGGATAACCTTCCCATGAAGATCATGTATTTCGCCCTGCTCGCCATGGCGGGCTGGGTCTACTTTTACATCTGTGTGCGTCAGCTGGTGTTCGACTTCACGGTCGGCTACCGGCTGATAAAGGTCTTTGACGGCGTGAAGGAGGACGTGTTCGCCGCGCAGGGCGCGCGCCGGCTGAACACCATCTCCGTCATCATGTGGGCCATCATCTGCGCCGGCTTCCTCTGGCTGGTGATACACTTTGCCGCCACTTACCTCATCATCGGCTTCGCCGTGGGCGCGCTTGGCGCACTGGCCATGTATTCGAAGCGCCTGGGGCCGCGCACGCGCTATAACTTCGAGGCCTTCTGCCGCACCTACTGCCGCTTCTGCACGGACGACGACCTGCGCCAGGCGATGGCCACCTGCGACGTGCCGAAAATGCACGCCGCGCTGAAAGCCCTGGGCAGCCCGCTGCGCTTCGAGTTCATCAACTGAGTGCGCCGGCGGCGCGGATACCACAGGCAGAAAAGCCGCGGAGCTCTCTCCGCGGCTTTCGTTTTTAACATGCCCCGACCGGCGCCCTTTTCCGCTTGCCGCGCCCGTGGGCGCCGCGGTATAATGGTGGAAAAACGCGAACGGAGGCGCAGCACATGCCCGAGGGGATCATCATCAGGCCGTACACGGCCACAGACGTGCCGCAGATGGCGGAGATCTGGAACGAAGTCGTGCGCGACGGCGCGGCCTTCCCGCAGACGGAGGAGCTCGGCGCGGCGGAGGCAGCGGAGTTTTTCGCCGCGCAGTCGCACTGCGGCGTGGCGGTGGACACAGCCGGCGGCGCGCTGCTGGGCATGTACATCCTGCACCCGAACAACGTCGGCCGCTGCGGGCACATCGCCAACGCCAGCTACGCCGTGGCCTCCGCCAGCCGCGGGAGGCACATCGGCGGCGCGCTGGTGGAGGACAGCCTGGCGCAGGCGCGCTCGCTGGGCTTCCGGCTGATGCAGTTCAACGCCGTGGTGGACGCGAACACACACGCGCGCCATCTCTACGAGCGCCTCGGCTTCCGCCCCCTGGGCCGCATCCCCGGCGGTTTCCTGATGAAGGACGGGCACTATGAGGATATCTGGCTCTACTACATCGAGCTGAGGTAAGCGCTGCGCGCCGCGCTGGGGAAAGGCCCCCGCAAGGGGGCTTCTGAGAGGTTTCTTTTTGTCTTGTCAAAAAGAAACCCCTCAGACTCCAAAGAGAAAACCGCTTTGGTGCGTGTCGATACGTAAAATCTGCCCGTTAGTTCGGGTGGTGACTGGTTTTTGGGTGGTCATCCCGGTGTCGGATGGCTTTGCACAACGCCGGCCGCGGTTGGCTTCGCTTCGCTCGCGCCGCTACCGGGATTGTAATCGTTAGTGCCGCGAGCGAAAGCGAAGCAGTGCACGGACGGCGATGCTGAAAACTCATTCACCCTTCGGGATGACCACTTTTGACAACTGAAAACCTGTAAAAACACGCAAAAAACGCTCCGGTTTCCACCAGAGCGTTTTTCTTTGGGGCGCCACTCCCGTTTCTTTGGGCAAGACCAAAGAAATGGGGTGGCACGTGGGTCTTGCAGGGGCCTTCGTCCCTGCATCCCGCCGCCGCTTAGCGGCGGCAACTGCCTCCAGGCGCAGCCTGGGCCATTGGCCGCGGCAGTCAACTGCCGCCAAACTCCTCCGGGAGGATCTCCACCGTGCCGTTGTGGCGGCCGAGGGAGGCTTTCTGGACGCCATCTATGCCCAGCTCGGCGCTGGCGTAGGACACGGTGAGCTCCATCGCGTCGGTCAGGCCCTCGACGGCCACGCCGTCCTCCGTGCGGTAGATGCGCAGCGTCCCGGCGCAGCTGCCGGAGAGGCGCAGCGGAGAATAGCGTGTGTCCTCCGGGTAGTTTATCAGCGCCTCGAACGCGCCCCCTCCGCTGTGCAGCTCGATGCCGCCGTCCCGGTCGAGCACGGCATACTCGATATCCGCGGCGGAGACGCTCTGCGCCCAGCCGTCGCTCTCCACGCTGAGCTCCGCGCGCCCCGGCCCGGGCCTGAAGACGAAGCGGCTGCTGTAGCGCGTTTCGAGCACGAGCCCGCCGGGGCCCTCCGCGCTGACGCTCTCCAGGCAGGCAAACAGCTCCATGTCCCCGCCGGCCTCGCCGTTTTCATATGTCAACTGCGCGCCGCCGCCGTTTTCCAGCGTGAAGCTCCCGCCGCGCACGCTGACCAACGCGGTGCCCTGCGCGTCCGCGGGCGGGTCCGTGAGGAAGAACACGGCCGCCAGCAGGCAGAGCAGCGCGCCCAGGACGCCCAGCCAGACGGCGGGGCGCTTATAGTCCAGCGCGCGCTTCACGCGCTGGCGCACGCCCGTCTCGCCGAAGGCCAGCGGCGCGAAGCCCCGCCGCGGCGCGCTGCACTTCAGCAGCGCGGCTGCGTAATCCGCCCGCCCCTCGGGCGTGAGGTCCTTCACCACCCGCTCGTCGCAGGCCAGCTCCACATCGCGGCAGAACAGCGCCCAGCAGAGCCACATCAGCGGGTCGTACCAGTGCAGGCTGAGCAGCAGCCAGCCCAGCGCCTTCGCCAGATGGTCGCCGCGGCGGATGTGCGCGCGCTCGTGCGCCGTCACCAGCTCGCGCTCGCGCGCGTCCAGCTCGGCGGGGAGGTATATCCGCGGCCGCGCGAGCCCAAAGACGAAGGGCGAGGGGGCGAATTCGCTCACATACACGCCTCCGGCCTCCTTCACGGCCGTGCGCAGATGCCTCCGCAGCCTCAGGGCCGAGGCCCCTGCCCACAGCAGCATGGCCGCCGCGCCCAGCGCCCAGACGGCGCCGGCGGCGTACACCGCCACATACAGCGGGTTGACACTGGCATGTGGGTCCGCAGCGAAGGCCTCGCCCAGCGCGGGGTTCACCGCCGCGTCGATGAGCGGCACGCCGCTGTCGATCGCCGGCCGGACGGCATAGCGCACCGTGTCCGGGCTCAGCGTCTCCGCGCTGGGGATGAGGCTGAGGGCGCTCTCCAGCGTGAACGGCAGGCAGAGCCGCAGCGCCAGCACGCCCCAGAGGGCGCAGGCCGTCCAGCGCGGGGCGCGGCGCAGCAGCGCGCGCGAAAGCAGCACCGCCAGCGCCAGGAAATCGGCGGCGACGCCCATATTCAGCACTTTCAGGAACACCTCAGCCATCGCCAAGCCCCTTCCTGTACTCCTCGATCATCCGTTCCGCCTCCTCCAGCTCCGCGGCAGTAACGCCCTTCCGCCGGGCAAAGGCGGCGATAAAGCCCGGCAGCGAGCCGCCGAAGCGCTTTTCCAGCAGCTCGTCGATCTCCGCGCACTCGGCCTCCGTGCGCGAGACCAGGCTCGTCACCACGCTGTGCTCGTTCTTCAGCACGCCGCGCTCGGCCAGGCGCCTGATGACCGTATAGGTCGTGGTCGGCTTCCAGCCCAGCTTTTCGCGGCAGAGGGCCACCAGCTCCCCGCTCCTGACTGGCTCGCGCTCCCAGAGTATCTGGCAGAAGCGGTATTCGCTCTCAAATATCTTCGGCGGCATGTCCTTCTCCCCCTTGTCTAATGTGTTAGAGTAAATCTACTCTATCACATTAGAGCCGGACTGTCAAGCCGCCGTGCCTCGCTCGGGGAAGATGATTTTAGTTAACGCAGGGCATTGTATTCGCCCGCCAAATGTGCTAAACTGTGAAGGGCGTCGAAAGACGGCGCCCTGTGAACGGTCTGGAATGGAAAACCCTACAAAAATACAAAAGGAGAGCGAAAACCATGCTTAAACCTGAGCTTGAAAACGCCTATATCTCCATCCTGCGCGAAGAGCTCGTCCCCGCGACGGGCTGTACCGAGCCGATCGCCATCGCCTATGCGGCGGCCCGGCTGCGCGCGCTGCTCGGCGCCGCGCCTGAGCGTGTGCTCTGCGAGGTCTCCGGGAACATGATAAAGAACGCCAAGAGCGTCGTCGTGCCCAGCACGGGCGGCCTGAAGGGCATCCCCGCCGCCGTCGCCGCCGGCATCGTGGCCGGCGATGCGGACGCCGCGTTGCAGGTCATCGCCAGCGTGCCCGAGGAAAAGCACGCCGACATCGCCGCCTATATCGCCAACACGCCCATCGAGGTCGTCTGCGAGGACACCACCCGTATGCTGGATATACAGCTCACCGGCTGGGCCGGGGAGCACAAGGCCCTGGTGCACATCGCCAACAGCCACACCAACGTGGTGCTTGAGGAGCTGGACGGCAAGGCCGTGATGGAAAAGGAGTTTTCCGACTCCGCCGAGGACAGCCTGACGGACAAGAGCGTCCTCAACGTGAAGGACATCCTCGAGTTCGCCAACACGGTGGACGTGAGCCGCGTCTCCGACCTTCTGGAAAAGCAGGTGTCATGTAACCTCGCCGTGGCCGAAGAGGGCCTGCGCAACAGCTGGGGCGCCAACATCGGCTCCACCCTGCTCGCCGAGTACCCCGAGGACATCAAGGTCGAGGCCCGGGCCTGGGCCGCCGCCGGCAGCGACGCGCGCATGAGCGGCTGCGAGATGCCGGTGGTCATCGTCTCCGGCAGCGGCAACCAGGGCATCACCGCCTCCGTGCCAGTGGCGAGGTACGCCCTGCACCTCGGCGTCAGCCGTGAGAAGCTCTACCGCGCGCTGCTCGTCAGCGACCTGATCACCGCCGAGCAGAAGGCCGGCATCGGCCGCCTCTCCGCCTACTGCGGCGCCGTCAGCGCCGGCGTGGGCGCGGGCGCCGGCATCGCCTACCTGCTGGACGGCAGCTATGAGGCCGTCGCCAACACCGTGCGCAACGCCGTGGCCATCCTCAGCGGCACCATCTGCGACGGGGCCAAGCCCTCCTGCGCCGCCAAGATCGCCGAGGCCGTGGACGCCGGCATCATGGGCTACAATATGTACAAGACCGGCAACAACTTCAACGGCGGCGACGGCATCGTCGGCCGCGACGTGGACACCACTGTCGGCAACATCGGCATCCTCGCCCACGACGGCATGCGCCAGACGGACAAGACCATCCTCAACATCATGCTCACCCGCTGCGACTGATATATAAACAGACAGCAAAAAATGCCCGCCGGGCCCCGGCGGGCATTTTTCTGCCCGGAGCGCGCATTTTGCCGTTGACACGGTGTCAGTGGCGTGGTATAGTATGTGCGCTGACACCGTGTCAGCGCATGAAGATCTGGAAGGAGCATCCGTTGCCATGAGCAAAAAGATACTGGTCGCCTATTTTTCCGCCGGCGGCGCCACCGCCTCCGCGGCCCGCGCCGTCGCCTCCGCCGCGGGCGGCGAGCTCTATGAGATAAAGCCCGCCGTGCCCTACACCGCCGCCGACCTGGACTGGAACGACAGCCGCAGCCGCAGCAGCGTGGAGATGAACGACGAAGCCTGCCGCCCGGCCATCGCCGGCGAGCTGCCCGATCTGGGGCAGTACGACGCCGTGTTCCTCGGCTTCCCCATCTGGTGGTACGTGGAGCCCCGCATCGTGGACACGTTCCTCGACGGCTGCGACATCGCCGGCAAGGCCCTCATCCCCTTCGCCACCTCCGGCGGCAGCGGCATCGCCAATGTGGAAAAGCACCTCCGCCAGCTCTACCCGGCGGCCAACTGGCTGCCCGGCAAGCGCCTCGGCCGCGGCGGGGACGAGAGCTGGGCCCGCAGCGCCGTAGAGAGCCTTTAACATCCGGATCATTGAAAGCGAGGTAAACAAATGAGCGCCAAAGTCTATTTTTCCCGTGATATAAGCCCTGAAAAGGTCGTCGAGCTGTACCGCCGGCTGGGCGTGGAGCTGCCCGGCAGGGTGGCTGTAAAAGTCCACTCCGGCGAGAAGGGCAACCAGAACTTCCTGCGCCCGGACTTCTGGAAGCCGATGGTCGACGCGGTCAGGGGCACCGTCGTCGAGTGTAACACCGCCTATGGCGACGCCGCCGGCGGCGTGCGCGACAACACCGCCAGCCACCTGAAGCTCATCGAGTACCACGGCTGGAACAAGTATTTCGACGTGGACCTGATGGACGCCGAGGGCCCGGACGTGGTCTGGGACATCCCCAACGGCAAGGTGCTGAAGAAGAACACCGTCGGCAAAAACATCCTCAACTATGACTCCATGCTGGTCCTCGCCCACTTCAAGGGCCACCCCATGGGCGGCTACGGCGGCGCGCTCAAGCAGCTCTCCATCGGCTGCGCCTCCCGCGCCGGCAAGGCGCTCATCCACTCCGCCGGCGTCAGCGACGACCGCTACGAGTGCTGGGAAAAACACGCCAGCAGCGTCGCCTTCCCGGAGGCGATGGCGGACGCGGCCATGAGCGTGGTGGAGCACTTTGAGGGCAAGATCGCCTTTATCAACGTGATGAAAAACCTCTCCGTGGACTGCGACTGCTGCGTGGTGGCCGAGGACCCCTGCATGAAGGACATCGGCATCCTCGCCTCCCTCGACCCCGTGGCCATCGACCAGGCCTGCATCGACCTCGTCATGAAAAGCGACGACCCGGGCAGGGAGCACTTCATGGAGCGCGTGAACAGCCGCAACGGCATCCACACCATCGAGGCTGCCGCGGATCTTGGCTATGGCAGCCGCGAATATGAGCTCATCGAGCTCTGAGCGCCGGGCAGAGCGCGCAGGGCTTCGCCCGCCTCCCCGCGCGGGGTTTGACGGCGGCGCAAAAGCTGGTATAATAGTGCGCAAAGTGTGAAAAGGGGTTGATGGCATGTCCGCTGTTCCTGATGAACTGGCCCGCGCCCGCCGCGACGAGATCGTCAACGCCTGCGCGGAGCTCTATGAGACCATGAGCTTCAGGGACATCACGCTCAAGGAGATCGGGCAGCGCACGTCGTTCACGCGCACGTCTATCTACAATTATTTCCAGACCAGGGAGGAGATCTTCCTCGCCCTCTTCCAGCGGGAATACGAGGACTGGACGCACGACCTGCTCTTGCTCCGCTGCTCGCACGAGGCGATGACGGCGGAGGAGTTCGCCTGCGCGCTGGCGGAAACACTCGCACGGCGCGAGCGGTTGCTGAAGCTGATGAGCATGAACCTCTACGACATGGAGGGCAACAGCCGCATGGAGAACCTGGTCGCCTTCAAGCGCACCTATGCCGGGGCCATACACGCGCTGGCCGGATGCCTGGAAAAGTTCTTCCCCCGGATGTCCGAAGACGAGGTGCGGCGGCTTATCTACACGCTCCTGCCCTTCCTTTTCGGCATCTATCCCTATACGTCGCCCACGGAAAAACAGCGCCGGGCCATGGAGCTGGCCGGCATCAGCGCCCCGGCGCTCACCGTCTACGAGATGACCCGCTCCCTGACGCAAACCCTGCTCCAGGGCAGCAAATAAAAAACCCCCCGCGCAGGAGATGATCCCCGCGCGGGGCTTTATTTTTACATCAGAGTCAGATAAATATTCCTGATATCGTCCTTGGTGAGCGCCTTTATGTTGTTGTTCAGCAGGCGCTTTACCTCGAAGGCGCTGTCCACCAGCGTGTCCAGCTCCTCGTCGATGTTGCTCACATACGCCGACAGCTTCTCCGGGATGTCCAGGCTGCGCACGATGCGCCTTATCTCGCCGATCACCGCGTCGGCCTTGCGCGCTTCGCCGAACGCGCCGTTCTGGCCGAACACGCCGTCGTATACCTCCGCCAGCCGGGGCGCTATCGCGTCCTTGTTGAACTCCATCACCGGGTAGAGCAGCATCGCGTTGCTCACCCCGTGCGCCACGTGGTACTTGCCGCCCAGCGGGTACGAAAGCGCGTGTACCGCCGTCGTCCCCGACGCCGCTATCGCCACGCCGCCGTAGAACGCGCCCAGCAGCATGTTTGCCCGCGCTTCCTCGTCGCCGCCGTTGCAGGCCGCCTCGATGCTGCTGAAAATCAGCCGCATGCCCTTCATCGCCCAGATGTCGCTGAAGGCGTTGGCTTTGTTCGACGTGTAGCACTCGATCGTGTGCGCCAGCGCGTCCACGCCCGCCGAGGCCGCGATGTGCCGCGGCAGGGTCGCCGTCGCCGCCGGGTCCAGCACCACGTTGTCCGCGATCAGCTTCGTGTTCACGATGCCCACCTTCAGCTCCTGCTCGGGCACCGTCACTATCGCGTTGGGCGTCGCCTCGGAGCCGGAGCCGGCGGTGGTCGGTATCATCACCGTCTCCGCGCCCTTCTCCACCAGCGAGAAGTCGTCCAGCAGCCGCCGGGCGCTCGTCCCCGGGCGCGGGCAGGCCGACACCAGCTTCGCTGTGTCCATCACGCTGCCGCCGCCCATGCCGATCACCAGGTCAGGCTTGAACTCCTGCACGGAGGCGATGATCTCGTCCACCTGGTCCACCGTCGGCTCCGCCGGCACGCTGCTGATTCGCCGGTACTCGATGCCGGCCTCTTTCAGCAGCGCCTCCGGGCGCTCGGCCAGGCCGTGGCGGTATACGCTCCCTCCGGTGAGCAGCAGCGCGCGGGTGTGCCCGGCGAATATCTCGCCCAGCCCCTCCATCGCGCCCGGCCCCGCCAGCACCCGCGACGGCATGTGCGTCGTGTACTTTTCAAGCTTCATTTTCTTCCCTCCCTGCTTTTGTCAGGCATATTTTGTCGTGCCTGTAGTTTATCAGCATTTTCCTCCGGGCGCAAGGCCCGCGCATTTTCTTCTGGCAAAACCGTGGATATTGTGTTATCATGGCGTCAGGACGTGAAGGAGGGGATGGCGTGGCTGATATCATCGTATTGTTTGAAGTGAAGCCCACCGCGGAGGGGCGGCAGCGCTATTTGGACCTGGCCGCCGCGCTGAAGCCGCTGCTGGCGGGCTATGAGGGCTTTATCCGAGCCGAGCGCTTTGCCAGCCTGGCAGAGGAGGGCAAGCTGCTCTCGATGAACGTCTGGACGGACGAGGCCGCCGTGGAGCGCTGGCGCAACGACGTGCAGCACCGCCTGAGCCAGCGGGAGGGCCGCGAGCGGCTTTTTGAGAGCTACAGCATCACCGTCTGCTCGCAGCTGCGCAGCTACACGATGGACGGCCGCGCCGGCGCGCCGGCGGACTCCAACGATTACTTCCGCACGGAGGCGTGACATGGTCTACACGGCGCGTTACCGCTCGCCGCTGGGCGGCATCCTGATGGCGGCGGACGAGGAGGGCCTCACGGGGCTCTGGTTCGAGGGGCAGAAATACTTCTCCCGCGGCCTGGCGGGCAGCACGGAGGAGCGGGAGACGGCCGCCACCGCCGCGGCGCGCCGCTGGCTGGACGAGTATTTCGCCGGGCGCGAGCCCAGATTCACGCCGCCGCTGCACCTTGTGGGCACGGAGCACCAGCGCGCCGTCTGGGACGTGCTGCTCTCCATCCCCTACGGCCGCACCATGACCTACGGGCAGATCGCCGCGCGTTTGGCGGAAAGCCGCGCCCGCGTCTCCGCCCAGGCCGTGGGCGGCGCGGTGGGGCGCAACCCCGTGTCCATCATCGTCCCCTGCCACCGCGTGGTGGGAGCGGACGGCAGCCTCACCGGCTATGCCGGCGGCATTGAAAAAAAGCGCCGCCTGCTGGAGCTGGAGGGCGTTGACATGTCGGCCCTCTACATCCCCAGACAGGGCACGGCGCTGTAAAATATCCGCCGCCCCGCCGCAAAAACGGCAGGGCGGCGGTTTCTGCATCCCAGCACATTCAAACGGCCGGGGGATGGTCTCCCCCGGCCGCTTTTGTGTTCAGCACACTTCGATCTCCTTGATGTTCACTTCCCGGCCCTGGCGCAGCCAGGTGCGTTCGCTGCCGCAGTAGGGGCAGCGCTTGCCATATTCAACGGTGGGATAGGTGCGGCGGCAGCCGTCGCACCAGGTGACGGCCGGGATGGTCTCGCTCACCAGCCGCGCCGAGCGCATCAGCTCGGTCTTGGGCATGTACCACTTCCAGCAGTCCTCGATGAACTGCGGCACGATGCCGGACACCTCGCCGAACTCCAGCGTGACGGAGCTCACCTGGGACGCGCCGTTCTCCCGCGCGATGCCCTCCACCTGCCGGACGACGTAGGAAACGATGCTCAGCTCGTGCATGGCTCACTTACCTGCGGCCAGGCCCTTTTTGACGATGCGCACCTGGCGCTTGGCGGCGTAGGGCAAAATGGCCTTGAACTTGTCCTCGGCGGGGATCATGCGGCTGTTCTCCGGGCGCGTGCGCTTGAGGTGGATGGCGTCGAACTCGCACTTCGTGGTGCAGACGCCGCAGCCGATGCACTTGTTGGGGTCCACCACGCTGCGCCCGCAGCTCAGGCAGCGGGAGGCCTCGGCCCTGATCTGCTCGGGCGTGAAGGTCACGCGCTCGTCCTGCATGGTGAGCACCTTCGCCGGGTCTACGGCGGCCTTCGCGCGCGGCGGCTTGCGGAAGCTGTCCGTGGGCAGGGCGATGTTCTGCTTGTCCAGCTCCTTGAACTCGCGCAGGTTGCGGTGTATGGTCAGGGACTGCCCCTCGTTCACAAAGCGGTGGATGGACACGGCGCCCTCGCGGCCCGTGGCTATGGCGTCTATGGTGTACATCGGCCCGGTGGCGCAGTCGCCGCCCACAAAAATGTCCGGCTCCGCCGTCTGGAAGGTCACGCGGTCGTGGGCGATCAGCGTCCCGTCCGCCGTCTCGGCCGCGGTGCCGGCGAGCAGGGCGCCGTAATCGGAGCGCTGGCCTATCGCCACAAGCACGTTGGAGCAGCTAACGGTCATGGTCTCGTTCTCGTCGTACACGGGCGCGAAGCGGCCGGCGGCGTCGCGCACGGAAAGGCAGCGCATCAGCTCTATGCCGGTGACCTTGCCGCCCTCGCCGAGTATGGCCTTCGGCGCCCAGCCGTTGTTGATGACGACGCCGTCGGCCAGTCCGGCCTCCTTCTCGTCGGGGACGGTGGGCATTTCCTCATCCTTTTCAAGGCAGTAGATGTTCACGCTGCCGTTTCCGAGCCGGAGCGCGGCGCGCGCCACGTCTATGGCCGCGTTGCCGCCGCCTATGACCACCGTGTCGCCCTCAAGGGCGGTGACGGAGCCGCCGTTCACCCCACGCAGGAAGTCGAGCCCGCCGAGGACGCCGCCGAGCTCCTCGCCCGGGATGTTCAGCCTGGCCGCCCGCTGCAGCCCGACGGCCACATAGAAGGCCCTGAAGCCCTCCTCGCGCAGCTGCTGGATGGTGATATCCTTGCCGACCTCCACTCCGCAGCGGAATTCCACGCCCATCTCGCGCAGGACGTCTATCTCTGAGTTCACGACCGCCTTGTCCACCCGGAAGCCCGGTATGCCGTTCACCAGCATGCCCCCGGGGGCGGCCTCGCGCTCGAATACCACCGGGCTGTAGCCCTCTATCGCGAGGAAATAGGCGCAGGACATGCCCGCCGGGCCGGAACCGATGATGGCAACCTTCTGCTCAAAGCGCTCGTGCGTGCAGGAGTTCATGGCGGGGACATAGCGGTGCTCGGCCTTCAGGTCCTGCTCGGCGATGAATTTCTTGATCTCGTCGATGGCCAGGGCCTCGTCCACCGTGCCGCGGGTGCAGGCGTCCTCGCAGTATTTGCGGCAGATGCTGCCGCAGACGGCCGGGAAGGGGTTGTCCTTCTTTATGAGCTTGAGCGCGTCGGCGTACCGGCCGTCGCCGGCCATCTTTATGTAGCCCTGGATGGCGATGTGCGCGGGGCACGCGACCTTGCAGGGGGCCGTGCCGGTGGGCCAGGTCTGGATGGAGCCGTTTTCGTTTTTATAGTTCTTGTTCCAGTGCTCCTCGCCCCACTTCGTATCATCCGGCAGCTCGTGGCGCGGGTACTCGACCGGCCCGGACGTGGTGCAGAGCTTCTGGCCCAGCCGCACGGCGCCGGCGGGGCAGGTCTCCACGCATTTGCCGCAGGCGACGCACTTTTCCGGGTCGCTCTCCGCCACATAGGCCGAGGCGGACATGTTCGGCGTGTTGAAGAGCTGCGAGGTGCGCAGCGCGTTGCAGACGCCCACGGCGCAGTTGCAGATGCCGAATATCTTCTCCTCGCCGTCGATGTTCGTCACCTGGTGGACATATCCGCGCTCCTCGGCCTGCTGCAATATGGTCAGGGCCTCCTCGCGCGTTATCTTGCGCGCCTTCCCCGTCTCGAGCATATAGTCGGCGAAGTCGCCCACGCCGATGCACCATTCGGCCTCTATGTCGCCGGAGCCCTCGCCACGGATGCGCTGCTGCTTGCGGCAGGAACATACGCCCACCACCAGCTGCCCGTCGTATTTGTCGAGCCAGTGGGATATGTGCTCTATGTCCAGGGACTTGCTCTCCGCCGGTATCGCCTGCTCCACGGGTATCACGTGCATGCCGATGCCCGCGCCGCCGGGCGGCACCAGCTCCGTCACGCCCACCAGCGGCAGATAGGCCATGCGCTCGAAGAAATTGGCAACCCGCGGGTCGTTGTCCGCAAGGTCCGGGTGCATCATCATGATCTCCGCGCTGCCGGGGACGAACATATCCAGCACCCAGCGCTTCTCATGCTCCGGGTTCTTCCCGTCGAGGTTCTCCCAGTGGTACTCGATGAGGCCCACCGTGGCCGCCACGGTCAGTATCTCCTCCAGTTCCTGCTCGCTTTTGCCGGTCTTTTTCACCAGCTGGGCCGTGGTGACGGGCTTGCGCTTGTCCATGCAGAGCAGCACGTCCAGCACGTCGTCCCCGCGCTCGCCGCAGGCGTCGATCCCCGCGCTCACGCCCCAGAATTCCGGCGAGGCCTCCGTCAGCTTTTCCTGGCCGAGCAGCACCGCCTTGCGGTCGGTTATCTTCTTGCCCAGCCGGGCGATCTTCTCTTCCCTTGTCATTTGGGCGCCTCCCTGTTATCGATTTTACTTGACAGGACTTCCGTCGCTGTGATTAAATCACCTTGTCATTAAGATATCGTAACACCGGGAAAATTGCAACCTTTTCTTTTGCCGCGGCGGCAGTTTTTGCCGGTACTCGTGATCAGATCACAGCCACCAGGGAGGCAGGCACATGAAATTCGAAGCCATCAGCGCGCCCACCATCAACGAGCTGTTCGAGACGAAGCTGCAGGACATGATCCTCTCCGGCGAGCTCGCCATCGGCGAGAAGCTGCCCACCGAGCAGGAACTGGCGGACGCCATGCACATCAGCAAGAGCACGGTGCACAACGGCATCAAGAGCCTGGAGCGCAAGGGCTTCCTGCGCGTGACGCCGCGCCACGGCGTACACGTGGCCAACTATCCGGAGACGGGCAACCTGGACACGCTGGTGGCCCTGCTGAAGCACAACGGCGACCGCCTCGACAGGCAGATGGTGAAGTCCATCCTCGAGTTCCGCGAGAGCGTGGAGGGCGCCTCCGCGCGGATGCTCGCGCAGCGCCACAGCGCGGGGCACATCCTGCGGCTGCGGATGTACATCGACGCTTTCCGCCGCGCCGCCGTGCTCGGCGCCGGGGACGAAGAGCTGGCGGAGGCGCTCTTCCAGTACCACCGCTACATCGCCCTCAGCTCCGGCAACACCGTGCTGCCGATGGTGCACAACGCCTTCCACGACGTGGGCGTCGCCTTCTGGCGCATGTGGATACGCCAGACCGGCGCGGAAAACGCCGCCGCCTTCCTCGAGGGCTTCACAGCCTGCATCGCCGGCGGGGACGGCGAGGGCGCCATGCGCCTCTACCGCGAGGGCGCGGAGCGCTTCCTGCGCGAGGCCTTCCCCGCCACGGCGGAGGTTTGAGCGCGGCCGCCCCGGGAGACCGGGGCGTTTTTTCGCCTGCGGGCATTCTTTTTTTGAATTATCCGTAAACCAGACTTTTTATTTGCAAAGAGTTATGGTATAATGCAGCTCGTGGCGCGGGAAGCCGCTGCAAGAGGAGCAGCGCCCCGCCGCCCGCTGTCATTGTAACGAACGATCATGATATCCGAAAGGAAGACCCGTAATGCCAAAAAAGAAGACCGATACCCCTGTGAACGACGCGGCGCTCGGCAACGCCCCCGCCGCCGGGGCGGAGAAGGAAGCCCCCGCCGCCAAAAAGGCCCCCGCCCGCAAGAGCGCCTCCACGGCGAAAAAGGCCCCCGCCGAGAATGCTACCACCGAGAAGGCTGCCGCCGCCGAGAAGGCTGCCGCGGAGAAGGAGCCCGCCCCGGCCGCCAGGAAGGCCGCGTCCACGGCGAAAAAGTCTGCCTCCGCCGGCAAGGCCGCGTCCACGGCAAAAAAGGCCGCTTCCACCACCCGCCGCACCTCCACAAAGAAGGCCGCCGCGCCGGCCGCTGAGGAAACCGCGCCCGCGGCTGAAGCCGCCGCCCCGGCAGCCGATGTCGCCGCCCCTGTGGTAGAAGTTATTGCACCCGTAATCGAGGAAGCCGCCCCGGTCGCTGAGGAAACCGCCCCCGCCGCCGAGGAAGCCGCCCCCGTGGCCGAGGAAGCCGCCCCCGTGGCCGAGGAATCCGCCCCCGTGGCCGAGGAATCCGCCCCCGTGGCCGAGGAAACCGCCCCCGTCGTCGAGGAGGCCGCCCCCGTCGTCGAGGAGGCCGCCCCCGTGGCCGAGGAAACCGCGCCGGGCTATGAGATGGCCAACCTGCCGCGCAGGAGCGTCGCCTTCATCGGCTCGGAGTGCCACCCCTTCGTCAAGACGGGCGGCCTGGGCGACGTGATGTACGCCCTGCCGCGCGAGCTCGTGCGCCTCAACTGCGACGTGCGCGTGATACTGCCCCGCTACGCCTGCATCCCCCAGGAGTATCAGGACAAGATGGTCTACCGCGGCGAATTCTACATGGACCTTGGCCGCACGGGCCGCAGCTATTACGTCGGCATCATGGAGTACATCTGCGACGGCGTCGTCTATGACTTCATCGACAACCAGGAGTTCTTCTCCAGCGGCCGGCCCTACACCAACCTGGTGGACGACATCCCCCGCTACTGCTTCTTCAGCAAGGCGGCGCTGGCGGCGCTCAACTACATGGACTGGATACCGGACATCGTCCACTGCCACGACTGGCAGGCGGCGCTGGTGCCCATTTACCTGCGCACGCTCTTCAAGGACACGCCCGTGGGCCGCGCGAAGAGCATACTCACCATACACAACCTGCGCTTCCAGGGCGTGTACAACATCCCCACCATCAAGTACTGGACGGGCCTGCCCGACGAGGTGTTCAACATGGGCGCGCTGCAGCAGGACTGGGTGGACGCCAACCTGCTCAAGGGCGGCCTCGCCTACGCCGACCGCATAACCACCGTCAGCCACACTTACGCCGGCGAGATACAGACGCCCGCTTACGGCGAGCGCCTGGACGCGCACCTGCGCTATCACAGCTGGAAGCTGCGCGGCATCGTCAACGGCATCGACTACGGCATGTGGGACCCGCAGACGGACCCCGCCCTGGCGGAGAATTACGGCCTCGGCAACGTGCTCGAGCACAAGATGGCCAACAAGCGCGCCCTGCAGCGCGAGCTCGGCCTGCAGGAGGACGAGGGCAAATTCGTCATCGGCCTGGTCTCCCGCCTGACCAACCAGAAGGGCCTCGACCTCGTCAGCGCCATCATGCCGCAGATACTCGACGGCAACACGCAGATGGTCGTCCTCGGCACCGGCGACCATGAGTATGAGGACACCTTCCGCTACTACGAAAACACCCACCGCGGCACCTTCAGCGCCTGCATCCAGTACGACGAGGGCCGCGCCCACCGCATATACGCCGGCGCGGACGTGGTGCTGGTGCCCAGCCGCTTCGAGCCCTGC
>DVOV01000211.1 GCA_018713375.1 Candidatus Scatomorpha stercorigallinarum
GTGGTCACGCCGGGGATGTTGCGCGCGGAGAGCACTACGTTGTTGTCCACGTTCTCGGTGATGACCATCGCCTTGCCCTCGGCGCCGATCTTCTTCAGGAACTCGGCGAAGGGCTTGGTCTTGACGGTGTCCACGGTCAGCCCGTCGACGACGAGGACGGCGTTCTCGGCGGCCTTGGCGCTCAGGGCGCTCTTGAGGGCGAGGCGGCGGGTCTTCTTCGTCAGGCTGTAGCGGTAATCACGCGGCTTCGGCGCGAAGGCCACGCCGCCGTGACGCCACACGGGGCTGCCGGCATAGCCGGCGCGGGCACGGCCGGTGCCCTTCTGACGCCAGGGCTTCTTGGTGGTGTAGCTGACCTCGCCCTTGGTGAGCGCGCTCTGCGTGCCCTGGCGCTGATTGGCGAGATAGTTCTTGACGGCTGCGTGGAGGACGGCCTCGTTCGGCTCGATGCCGAAGACGGCCTCGGAGAGGGCGTACTCGCCGACCTTTTCGCCTGCCATATTGTAAATGACTGCATTGGGCATTGTGTCTCTCTCCTTTCCTTAGCCTCTGGCCGACCGCTTCTGCGGGTTGGTGCTGATGGTGGGAGTCGCGGGGCCCTTGCGGACGAACTTCTTGACGGAGTTCTTGAGGTACACTATGCCGCCCTTCGGGCCGGGGATGGCGCCGCGGACGACGATCATATTGAGCTCGGGATCGACCTTGACCACGTCGAGGTTCTGCACGGTGACCTGCTCGACGCCCATGTGGCCGGCGCCGATCTTGCCCTTGAAGATACGGGAGGGGTCGGTGCTGGAGCCCATGGAGCCGGCGTGGCGGTGCACGGGGCCGGTGCCGTGGGTCTCTTTCAGGCGGTGGGCGCCGTGGCGCTTGATGACGCCGGCGTAGCCCTTGCCCTTGCTGATGCCGGTGACGTCCACGCGCTCGCCCTCTTTGAACACGTCGGCCTTCAGGGTGTCGCCGACGTTGACGCCGGAGCAGTCCTCAAGGCGGAACTCGTGCAGGTGGCGCTGCGGGGCCACGCCGGCCTTCTCAACGTGGCCGAGCTCGGGCTTGGTGAGCTTCTTGGCCGCGCACTCGTCAAAGCCGAGCTGGACGGAATCGTAGCCCTCCTTGTCGGCCGTCTTCTTCTGGACGACCACGCAGGGGCCGGCCTCGATGACGGTCACCGGGACGACCTTGCCCGCCTCATCGAAGATCTGCGTCATGCCGACCTTCCTGCCGATGATGGCTTTCTTCATTTATATTTCCTCCTTCGGTTATTGGTTGAAGCGGCCCTTCGTCCGCCCCAACATGACCCTGCCCGTTCACGCAAGTCGCGGGCTGGTGGGTTAACTTGTTCGCGCCCTTACAGCTTGATCTCGATCTCGACGCCCGCGGGGAGCTCCAGGCTCATCAGGGCTTCGACGGTCTTCTGCGTGGGGCTCATGATGTCGATCAGGCGCTTGTGCGTGCGGCGCTCGAACTGCTCGCGGCTGTCCTTGTACTTGTGGACGGCGCGCAGGATGGTGACGACCTCCTTCTTGGTCGGCAGGGGGATGGGACCGGAGACCTTGGCCTCGGTACGCTTGGCCGTCTCCACGATGGTCTCGGCCGCCTTGTCGATGAGCTGGTGGTCGTAAGCCTTCAGCCTGATGCGGATCATTCTCTTTGCTGCCATTTCTTTTCCTCCTGATTTCGTACTTAGGCGGGCGTCGCCGCCCAGTGGTACGGAGGCAAATTTCCATACACGCAACCGTGCGTATCAAACCCCGTCCGAAAAACAGGCCGGTCATGGCCGGCCGTTCCCCGCCCGGGCGATATACGCCGCGCACGGAAAATTGCTCGTCCGCCCGATTCCGCGCGCCTGCCGGCGCGCCGGACATACTCCACGGAAGTTACCGGCGAGGCCGCCGCAATCTCCCGCTTCATCGCATACCTGCCCCTTGGCAGGCCATGATAGGATATCAAAGACTTCCCGAATTGTCAATAGCTTTTTCGGAATTTTTCCTGAATCTCAGGCATTATTTTTGTGAAGGTCTACGAATTTGCGCGAAGGGCAAAAAGCGGCGCCCGCAGGGGGCGCCGCTTTGCTCATTTTAACGGTCTTCAGTTGTTCTTCGCGCATTTGCGCTGTATCAGCTTGACGACCTCCACGATGGGGATGACGCTGACGGCGAAGCAGAGGGCGATCAGGTACTCGCCCAGCTCCACGCTGGTGAAGCCGAAGGCGTTGGCGAGGAAGGGCACCTCGCAAACGAGCGTGGTGGCCACCAGGCTGCCGATGGCGGCCCAGTTGAGCGTCTTGTTCATATAGTGCATCCTGAAGAGGCTGCCGCGCTGCGAGCGCATGTTGAAGCTGTGGAATATCTCCGCCATGCTCATGGTGACGAAGGCCATGGTGGTGCCGTCCGCGCTGTTGGCGATCTCCCAGACGCCGCTCTCGATGTAGTGGCCGACGAAGTAGCTCGCCAGGGTGAGGATGGAGACGAGCACGCCCTGATAGGCGATGTCGAAGCCCATGCCGCCGGCGAAGACGCCGGCCTTGGCGTCGCGCGGCCTGCGGCGCATGATGTCCGCCTCCGCGCGCTCCATGCCGAGGGCCAGGGCGGGGAAGCAGTCGGTGACAAGGTTTATCCAGAGCAGGTGGACGGGCTGGAGGATGGTGAAGCCCATCAGCGTGGCGACGAAGATGCTGATGACCTCGCTCATGTTGGAGCCGAGCAGGAACTGGATGGCCTTGCGGATGTTGTCGTAGATCCGGCGGCCCTCCTCGACGGCGCCGACGATGGTGGCGAAGTTGTCGTCCGCCAGCACCATGTCGGCCACGTTCTTGGTCACGTCCGTGCCGGTGATGCCCATGCCCACGCCGATGTCGGCGCTCTTGATGCTGGGCGCGTCGTTGACGCCGTCGCCGGTCATGGCGGTGACGCAGCCGGCGCCGCGCCAGGCGTTGACGATGCGGGTCTTGTGCTCGGGCTGCACGCGGGCGTAGACGGAGATGTCGCGGAACACCTTCTCGAACTCCTCGTCGCTCATCTCGTTGAGCTGGCTGCCCGTGATGGCCTTCGTGTGGCCGTCCAGGATGCCGAGCTCTTTGGCGATGGCGACGGCGGTGTCGATGTGGTCGCCGGTGATCATGATGGGGCGGATACCCGCGCCGCGGCACTCCTCGATGGCGGCCTTGACCTCCGGACGCACGGGGTCGATCATGCCGGTGAGGCCGATGAAGATGAGGTCGTGCTCCAGGTTGGCCGGCGAGCAGTCGGCGGGGACGGCGTCCCACTTGCGCATGGAGGCGGCCAGCACGCGCAGCGCGCGGTCGGCCATGGCCTTGTTGGCGGCGAGGATCTCCGAGCGCTTGCCGTCGGTCATGGGGACGACCTTGCCGTTTTCAAGGCAGCCGGTGCAGAGCTTGAGCACCTCGTCGGGCGCGCCCTTGGTGTACTGGACGATGCCCTCCGCCGTCTTGTGGACGGTGCTCATCATCTTGCGCATGGAGTCGAAGGGGGCCTCGCCCACGCGCGGCTCGGCCGCCTTCAGCGCGGGCTTGCCCAGGCCCAGGCCGTGGGCGTAGTTGACGAGGGCGGCCTCCGTGGGCTCGCCGACGGCAACGCCGTTGTCGTCCTCCTCCGCGTCGGAGCAGAGGCTCATGGCCTTGGCCAGGAGCTTCTCGTCCTCGCCGAAGTGGTCGACGACGGTCATCTTGTTCTGCGTCAGGGTGCCGGTCTTGTCCGAGCAGATGATCTGCGCGCAGCCGAGGGTCTCCACGGCGGTCAGCCGGCGGATGATGGCGTTGCGCTTGGACATATTAGTAACGCCGATGGAGAGCACGACCGTGACCACGGCCGCCAGGCCCTCCGGGATGGCGGCCACGGCCAGGGAGACGGCCACCATGAAGCTGTCGAGTATGACCTCGCCGGTGACGCCGCCGGCATAGGCGATCTGCACGCCGAAGATGACCACACAGATGCCCAGCACCAGCCAGGTGAGGATCTTCGAGAGCTGGCTGAGCTTGATCTGCAGCGGGGTCTGGCCCTGCTCGGCGCGGGAGAGGGCGTCCGCTATCTTGCCCATCTCGGTGTTCATGCCGGTGTCGGTGACGACCATGCTGCCGCGGCCGTAGGTGACGGTGGAGCCCATGTAGGCCATGTTCTTGCGGTCGCCCAGGGGGACGTCGGCGGCGTCCTTGAGGTCGATGATGTCGATGAACTTATAGACGGGGACGCTCTCGCCGGTGAGCGCGGCCTCCTCTATCTGCAAACTGGCGCTCTCGATGATGCGCCCGTCAGCGGGGACGGCGTCGCCGGCCTCCAGCAGCACCACGTCGCCGGCCACGAGCTCCGCGCTGGGGACGATGGCGACCTTGCCGTCGCGCAGCACCTTGCTGGTGGCGGCGCTCATCGCCTGCAGCGCCTCGATGGCCTTTTCCGCCTTGCTCTCCTGATAGACGCCGAGCACGGCGTTGACGATGACCACGATGAGGATGATGATCGTATCGGTGATGCCCTCGATGCCCTCCTCATAGATGCCGGTGACGGCGCTGATGGCCGCGGCCACGATGAGGATGATGATCATGGGGTCCGCCATCTGGGCGAAGAAGCGCTTGATGAGCGAATCCTTCTTCTCCGCGGCGAGCTCGTTGCGCCCGTCGCGCTCCAGACGTTTTGCCGCTTCGGCGCCGGTGAGGCCCTGTTCGGAGCTCTCCACCTGCCGCAGTACCTCGGCGGCGTCCTCGCAATAGTACTTCACTTCATTCAATCCTTTCACAAGTATGAGAAAAGACCCACAGACAGGCGCTTTTCCCTATCCATGAGTCTGGTCCTTTAATGCAAGCCAGGCGGCGCGCCGCCAGTGTGTTGACTTGCCTCCGCATATCGTGGGGCGGATGACTACTCCCTCACACCGCGAAATAATATCATCCCCGCGCCGCTTTGTCAAGCGCGGCCCGTTATACATTTTCGCCGCCCTGTCAGGAGCTTGACGGAAAAGCGCCGCAACATTATAATTACCGAAACGGACAAGCCGAGAGCGGCGGACTGGAGGAGAGCATGTACGAAAAGATAACGCTCCCGAACGGGGCAAGGGTAGTATTAGAGCGGATGGAGGGCGTGCGCTCCGTCTCGCTGGGCATCTGGGTCGGCTCGGGCTCGCGCTTCGAGCGCGCGGAGGAGGGCGGCAGCGCCCACTTCATCGAGCACATGCTCTTCAAGGGCACGGCAACGCGCACGGCCGCGCAGCTGGCGGAGGAGGCGGACTCCCTCGGCGGGCAGCTCAACGCCTATACCACGCGCGACAACACCTGCTTTTACACCCGCGTGCTGGACACCCACCTGCCCCGCGCAGCGGAGGTGCTGGCGGACATGTTCTTCCGCTCCCGCTTCGACGAAGCGGACGTGGAGAACGAAAAGGGCGTCATCGGCGAGGAGATCGACATGTACGAGGATACGCCGGAGGACGTGGCGGCGGAGAACCTGCTCGCCGGCTGCTTCCCCGGCGCGCTGGGCCGCCCCGTGCTGGGCACGGAGGAGACGCTCGCCGGCCTCAGCGGCCGCTCGCTGCGCGCGTTCATGGAGCGGACCTACACCGCGCCGCGCATCGCCGTGGCCCTGGCCGGCAGCTTCACGGACGCCGACGTGGACGCCGTCGCGCGCATCTTCGCGCAGATGCCGCCGGCGGAGCACACCGAGCCGGAGCGCTCCGCCTATGCCCCCTGCCTGACGCTGCGGGAAAAGGCCGTGGAGCAGAACCAGCTCGTGCTGGGCTTCCCGGGGCTGGAGACGGCCAGCGAGGAGCGCTTCGCCATGCAGCTCTTCTCGAACATCCTCGGCGGCAGCAGTTCCTCGCGCCTTTTCCAGACCGTGCGAGAAAAGCACGGCCTCTGCTACTCCATATACTCCTTCACCGCCGGCTATCAGGACACGGGCCTCTTCGCCGTGGCCCTGGCCGCCAACCGCCAGAGCGAACGGCGGGCGCTGGGCCTCACCATCGACGAGCTGCGGCGCATCCGCGACGATGGCGTCACCGCCGCCGAGCTGGAGCGCGCCCGCGAGCAGGTGACGGCCTCCATCCTCATGAGCCTCGAATCCAGCGCCTCGCGCATGAACCGCCTCGGCTACGGCGAGCTCTTTCTCCCCGGCGGCGCGCTCACGCCCGACGAGCTCATCGAGCGCTACGAGGCCGTCACGCTCGCGGACGTGCGCTCCCTCGCGCAGCGGACGCTGGACTTCCGCCGCGCCTCGCTCTCCGCCGTGGGCCGCGTCGCGGACGGGGAAGAATACCGCGCGGCGCTGCTCTCCGGCGCGAAATAAAGCTTGCCAGGCGGAGGCAAGTCGTATATACTATCGTATAAGGAGATGATGAGCGTGAGGAAATCTCTTGGCGAGACATTGACGGCCCTGAGGCGAGAAGCCGGCCTCACCCAGCCGGGCGTGGCCGCCCTGCTGGCGGAGCTCGGCTGCGCCGTGCAGCCGGCGGCCATCAGCAAGTGGGAAAAGGGCCAGACCATGCCCAACGCCGCGCAGTTCCTCGCGCTCTGCCGCATCTACCGCGTGCGCGACGTGCTGGGCGCCTTCCTCGGCGAGCCGGGGCCGCTCTCCGGCCTCAACGCCGAGGGCCGCCGCCTGGTGGACGGCTATATCCGCGTGCTGCTGGCCAGCGGGCTCTACGCCGAGGCCGCGCCGGAGGAGGCGCAGCGCACGCTGCCGCTCTATCACCTGGCGGCCAGCGCCGGAACGGGCCAGTTCCTGGACGGCGACTCCTCCGAGCCCATCGACGCCGCCGGCGCCCCGCCGGAGGCGGACTTCGCCGTGCGCATCGCCGGCGACAGCATGGAGCCGGAGATACACGACGGGCAGATCGTGTTCGTCCGCTCGCGCAGCGAGCTGGAGAGCGGGCGCGTAGGCATCTTCATCTTCCGCGGCGAGGCCTACTGCAAGCGCCTGCAGCGGGACGCCCACGGGGCGTACCTCGTCAGCGTCAACGCGCGCTATAAGCCCATCGCCCTGCCGGCGGGGGAGCCTGTGCGCGTCTGCGGCGAGGTCGTGGGGCTCGGCCCCATGGCGGATTAGCCGCCCGAGCCCGTCTGGCAGAGGTCCCTGACGCAGCAGAGCTCGCACTTCGGCGCGCGCGCCGTGCACACGGCCCTGCCGTGCAGCACAAGGCGGTGGCAGAAGTCGGAGCTCTTCTCCGGCGGCAGCTCCGCGCGGAGTATGGGCTCTATCTTCGCCGGGTCCTTCACGTTGTCCACCAGGCCCATGCGGTTTGAAAGGCGGATGCAGTGCGTGTCCACCACCACGGCCCCGGGCGCTTTGAAAACGTCCCCGAGGATGAGGTTGGCGGTCTTCCGGCCAACGCCGGGCAGCTTTAAGAGCTCCTCCATCGTCCCCGGCACCTTCCCGCCGTGCCTTATCAGCAGCACCTTGGCGCACTCGACGATGTCGCGCGCCTTGTGGTGGTAAAAGCCGCAGGGCTTCACATAGCGCTCCACCTCTTCGATGTCCGCTTCGGCGAAGCTCTCCAGCGTGGGGAAGCGCGCGAAGAGCGCGGGCGTGATCTGGTTGACGCGCTCGTCCGTGCACTGGGCCGCCAGGCGCACGGAAAAGAGCAGTTCATAGTCCTTGCCGTAGTCGAGCGTGCACTCGGCCAGGGGGTATTCCTCCTCGAGGCGGGCGACTATGCCGTCTATCTGTTCCTGAGTTCTCATTTTTCATCACCGTTTGACAGGATATCACATATCCCGACTGATTTCAACGACGGAGGCGCATAAACGCATGCACAGGCCGCTGGCAGACGAGATACGCCCCTCCACCCTCGACGAGGTGGTGGGCCAGAAGCACATACTTGGCCCGGGCGGGCTGCTCCGCCGGGTGATCGAGTCCGGCGAGGTGCCGAACATGGTGTTCTACGGCCCCTCCGGCACCGGCAAGACCACTGTTGCGAACATAATAGCGAAGCGCACGGAGCGCTCCCTCCGCCGGCTGAACGCCACCAACGCCTCGCTGAACGACATAAAGGCCATCATCGCCGAGCTGGACACCATGCTCGCCCCCGGCGGCGTGCTGCTCTATCTGGACGAGATCCAGTACTTCAACAAAAAGCAGCAGCAGAGCCTGCTCGAGTTCATCGAGGACGGGCGGATAACCCTCATCGCCTCGACGACGGAAAACCCGTACTTTTACGTCTACAACGCGCTTTTGAGCCGCAGCACGGTTTTCGAGTTCAAAACCGTCCCGGCGGAGGAGGTGCTCCCGGCCGTCACGCGCGCGGTGGGCATACTCTCAGAGCGTGAGGGCGTGGCCGTCCGGCTGGAGGACGGCGTGGCAGAACACATCGCGCAGAGCTGCGGCGGGGACGTGCGCAAGGCCATCAATTCCGTGGAGCTGCTCTTTTCCGCCTCGCCGCGCATCGGCGGCGCGGTGGAAATCTCGCTCGAGGACGCGAAGAGCGCCACGCAGCGCAGCGCCATGCGCTACGACCGCGAGGGGGACGACCACTTCGACACGCTGAGCGCGCTGATGAAGTCCCTGCGCGGCTCGGACCCGGACGCCGCTCTGCACTACCTCGCCCGCCTGCTCGAGGCCGGCGACCTCATAGGCGCGTGCCGCCGGCTGCTCTGCTCAGCGAGCGAGGACGTCGGCCTCGCCTATCCCCAGGCCGCGAGCATTGTGAAGTCCTGCGTGGACAGCGCGCTGCAGCTGGGCCTGCCGGAGGCGCGGCTGCCGCTGGCGGAGGCCGCCATACTTCTGGCCACCGCCCCCAAGTCGAACAGCGTGGTGATGAGCATCGACGCCGCCATGGCGGACGTCCGCGCGGGCAAGGCCGGGCCGTATCCGCGCGAGCTGCAGAACGTACATGCGGACGGCGCGGGCTTCGAGCGCGAGCAGGGCTACAAATACCCCCACGACTTCCCCGGCCACTGGGTGGAGCAGCAGTACCTGCCGGACAACCTCGTGGGCACGAAGTATTACCGCTACGGCGACAACAAGACCGAGCAGGCCGCGAAGGCCTACTGGGAGCGCATAAAGGGGGAAAAATAAATGGACATCCGCGTGGGCGACACGCTCGTTATGAAAAAGCAGCACCCCTGCGGCTCCGTGCGCTGGCTGGTGCTCCGCACCGGTGCGGATTTCCGGCTCCGCTGCGCCGTCTGCGGCCGGGAGGTCATGGGCCCCCGCTCCAAATTCGAGCGGAACGTAAAGGGCATAGAGCGCCCCGAAAACAGCTGAAGATCGCCCGCCGCGTCTACCCGCGGCCCATCGACCAACGCGAGATCGCCACGTCTACCATTTTTCCCGGGGCTTCGCCTCGGGAAAAATACTTTACGCGCAGTGAGCGTGCGCTGAACGGAGCGCATCGCCATCGTGCCGCCC
>DVOV01000212.1 GCA_018713375.1 Candidatus Scatomorpha stercorigallinarum
AACACGTGCGACAACGCCCCCCGAAGTTTTTTCGGGGGGCGCCGTCATGAGAGAGGGTGTAATGAGGGGGGTATCAAACATCAAAACGGCTGTAGGCCTTGTAGCAGTCGCGGCAGAGCTTTTTGCCGCCCTGGAGGTGCAGGAAGCTCTCAGCGGTGGTCTCGCCGCAGCCGTCGCAGTCGTAAGACAGGAAGATGCGCGCCGGCTCGGGCAGGGTGAGCGTCGTCTCCTTCACGTCGAAGAGCTCCTCCGGCTCGCGGGACTGATAGTAGGCAAAGCTCTCCTCCCGCGTCAGGCCCTCCGGCTTTTTGCGCAGGACCAGACGGACGGAGCGGCCGCTCTTGCGCTCATATATGTTGAACGCCTGCTTGCCGGCGAGGTGGAAGAGAAGGTTCCCCTTTCCCGCCGTGCAGCCGAGCATCACCTGGATGGCGTCCACGCCGCAGGCGTCGTTCTCGCTGATGCAGACTATCTCCTCGTCTTCCGCGCGGCCTATGTCCAGCAGCTTTATGGCGTAGAGCGCAGCCTTGTAGCCTATGGTGAGGCCGCCGCACTCGTGGCCGTGGAATTCGGCGCAGTCGCGCCAGGTCTTCTGTTTCATATCGGCACCTTCCTATACTCTGATATCGGGGAACGGGATGAGCAGAGGTATCCCCATATAGCTCATAATGTGTACGTGCATGCGGTAGACGGCCTCGATGTTCTCCGGGGTCATGACCTCTATGCCGCCGCAGGCATAGACCTCCGCGTCCTTGAGGAAAAGGAAGCGGTCACAATAGCGTATGGCCAGGTTCAGGTCGTGCAGGATGATGCAGACGCTGATATTTCTCTCTTTTGCCACTCGGCGGACGGTACGCAGGGCTTCGTGCTGGTTGCGGGGGTCGAGATTGCTTGTCGGCTCGTCCAACAGCAGCAGGCGCGGCTCCTGCGCCAGGGCGCGGGCCAGCATGACCTTCTGCGCCTCGCCGCCTGAGAGCTCCGCGAGGCTGCGCAGGGCCAGCGGCGTGACGCCCATGAGTTCCATGACCTCTGCCACCACTTCCCTGTCGTGCTCCGTAGCGTCCCAGCCTATATAGGGCCTGCGGCCAAGCAGGACGGTGTCATAGACCGTCATGTCCGCCGCGCGGGCGTTCTGCGCGACGTAGGCCACGCGCTTTGCAAGCTCCCGGCGGCCCAGGCTGAGGACGTTGTCCCCGTCCACGCGCACCTCGCCCGCTCCGGGCTGTAGGATGCGGTCTATGCACTTGAGCAGCGTGGTCTTCCCCGCGCCGTTGTTGCCGAGGACGGCGGCGCACTGGCCGTCCTCTATGGCGAAACTGACGTCCCGGAGGATATCCGGGCCGGAGGGGCTGTATTTGAAGGACAGGCCCTTTACCTCAACCATTGCGGCGGCCCCCTTTCAGCAGCAGATAGAGGAAAACCGGCGCGCCGAGGAAGGAGGTCACAGCGCCCACGGGCAGCTCCACGGGGGCTATTACGACCCGGCTGAAGAGGTCCGCCAGCAGCAGGAGCAGGGAGCCCGCCGCCGCCGAGCAGGGCAGCAGCCAGCGGTAGTCGTCGCCCACAAAGCGGCGCATGATGTGAGGCGCCACGAGGCCGACAAAGCTGATTATGCCCACAAAGGACACCGCCAGCGCCGAGGCCAGCGTACATACGCCCATGCTTATGAGCGTCACGGCCCGGGCGTTCACGCCCAGGCTCGATGCCGTGTCCGCGCCGTTTTGCAGGGCGTTGTAGTCCCAGCGGCGGAGCATGAAATACACGAGGCCCGCCGCGGTCACGACGAGGAGAATGAGCAGCTGCGTCCAGTTCGTGCCGCCCAGGTCGCCGAAGGTCCAGAACACCACGGCGCTTATTTTCGTTTCATCTGCAAAGTATTGCAGCAGAGTGCTGCCGCCGGTGAAGAGCGAGCTGAGCGCCACGCCAGCGAGCACCAGCCCGCCGGGACCTATGTCGCGCCTGAGCCTGGATATGGCGATGACCACCACGGTGGAGAGCGAGCCGAACACAAAGGCGCAGAGCGTCACGATATACGGGTCGTCTATCCTGATGGCAAAATCCGCCGCGCCGGTGTTCACGACGCCGCCGCCGAACACGATGATGCCCACCGCCGCGCCGAAGGCCGCGCCCTGCGAGACGCCCAGGGTCGAGGCAGAGGCCAGCGGGTTGTGCAGCACGCACTGCATCACCGCGCCGGACATGGCCAGCGCCGCGCCGACGAGTATCGCAGCCACAGCCCGCGGGAAGCGGATGCCGAAGAGCACCGTGTTCGCCGTAGCGCTGCTCCGGCCCGTAAGGGCTAGGAAAATTTCGTCCAGGCCGAACTTTATGCTGCCCGTCCCCGCCTCCACCAGCGCCGCTGTCAGCACCAGGGCCAGAGTTATGAGCAGGGTCAGCAGCTTTTTCCTTTGCAGACCCTCGTAGCCGGGGCCGGCGCCTTTTGTCATCCGAGCACTACCTCACAATATCCGGAATCTATGCTCTCGAGCACGGAGAGATAGTCCTCCGCGCCGAGGAAAAACTTGAAGATCTCGTTTGCCTTCGCCTCCACGTCTATGCCTGCGAAGGCCTCGGGATAGAGGACGGAGCCGACGAAGTAGCAGTTGGCGAGGGATATCTCCATATTGTCGTAATAGGCCGTGGAGCTGGGGTACTGGTAGATATGCCCCTCGTTATATGCCTTGAGCAGCGCGTAGTAGTCCGGCCGCTCGGCGTAGTCCTGGCGCACGAGCGCGACGCCGCCGCTGTCCAGGAAGATATACTCGGGGTCCCAGGCGATAACCTGCTCCTTGTCGATGATCACCGAGCTCTTGACGCCGCTGCCGTCGTCCGCGACATTTTTGGCGTCCACCGAGAGCATGACGGGGTCGTTCATGCGGATGCCCTCTATGCCGTGCGCGCCCTTGAAGGTGGCGGCGGCTGGCAGGACCGTGGGTTTTTCATCCTCCGGCACGGCGGAGGCGAGCTCCTTGAGCTCTGCAAGGCTGTCGTTTATGTAGGCGATGACCTCCTCCGCGCGCTCTGAGACGCCGCAGACCTCGCCTATGATACGCAGGGACTGCTCAAAATCCTCTCCAAAGAGCGTCCCCTGGCTCACGGCCACGACGGGGATGCCCGTTTTGCGCTGGATCTCGTCCGCCTCGCCGCTCGTAGCGGTGCAGAAGATGACGTCCGGGGCGGCCAGTATCATCTGCTCAGGGTAATAGCTAGTGTTTCCCGCCGCGTCCGTGCCGACTATAGGCGCCTCGGCCCAGAGCTCGCGGTTCACATAGGCGTAGGCCACGAGTGGCGTAACCTTCTCGGGGTCCATGCCGCTGTAGCCCACGACCTTCTCCGCGAGGCCGAGATAGCTTATCATTCTCGGCGTGTTGCCGAGGGGGATTATCTTCTCAACAGTCTCCGGGAGGGCCACTTCCCTGCCCAGGGCGTCAGTTATCGTTCTGCCTTCCGTGACGGTCTCGGTGTTCTCCGGCGTCTCCTGCGCCGGGGCCTGCCCGCAGGCGCACAGCGTCGCGGCCAGTGCTGCGGCAAGCAGGGCCGCGGCGGCTTTTTTTAAATGTTTCATGAGCTTATCCTTTCCGGGGCCAGGCGCCTTTTTCCCTTTTCTGTGACCATTGTAAGGGCCTGTCAAACTTTCCGCAAGCCCCCCTGGGGGATAAAAATGCCCTCCCCGGGCAATTTTTTGCACAGGGAGGGCTGAAGATGTCCGTTATTTTCAGTCGTCGTAGTCCTGCTCGGCCTTCAGAATCGCGCCGGAATAGGCGTCCACCTCGTATTCGTACTCCGTGCGGCCGACATTGAACTCGATCTCGTACTTATAGCTGCCGTGGTCGCGGTCGAGCTCGCACTTAAGGCGCGTGACCTCGCTCTCGGAGACGCCCGCGTCGGAGAGTGCAGCGGCCTTCGCAGCGGCCTCGCCTATGAAGCTGCCGGTGTCAACGCTGCCCGCGCCGTTTCCGTACTGGTTGCCGGTGCCGGCGCCTGTGCCAGTCCCGCTGCCACTGTTGCCGCTGCCGTTTCCGGCAAGATTACCGGTCTGCTCCTGCTCGAACTTCACAACGTCGCCGGTCAGGGCGTTTATCTCATAGTCATACTTCAGGCCGTTCGCGGCGAACTCGAGCTCGTAGTAATAGACGCCGTCGTCGCGGTCAAAATCGGCCTTGAGCCAGCAGACGTCCGCCTCGCTGACGCCCGCGTGGGCCAGGGCGGCTTCCTTCGCGGCCGCCTCGCCTATATAATCGCCGCTTGCGCTGCCGGATGGGATG
>DVOV01000213.1 GCA_018713375.1 Candidatus Scatomorpha stercorigallinarum
GTTTCTTTTTGACAAGACAAAAAGAAACCTCTCAGAAATGGGTCGCAGGGACTTAAAGTCCCTGCATCCCCTCCCTGCGGGCGGGCCGCAGGCAAATGCCCCCGGCCGCCGGCCGGTCAATTTTCCGCCTGGGCGGCTTCGTAGGCCCTTCTCACGCTCATGGGGTATATGCCGTGCTCGTGCAGCCAGTTGAGGGTGCGGCTGGAATCGCGGCTGAGGTCGATGTAAAAACTCTGGAAGCGCTCCTCCGCGCCGGGCGTGCGCAGGCGCTCGTAGCAGTCGATGTAGATGCTGCAATCGTACTGCCGCCGGCTGTACTTCTCGTCCTCGATGAGTCCCACGGCGCCGATGGCGCCCTCGGCCATATCTGGCAGGATGCAGTCGTAATATAGCTCGTGCGCGTCCCAGGCCGTGAGCTCAACGCTGTAGTTGCCGTCGTTCAGCGGGTAGTAGCCGGAGTTGACGGAGGCGTAGGTGATGTTCTCCAGCGTCACGGGGAAGTCCGTGGCGTTGCGCGTCTCGATGCCCTCCTGCGTGTTCAGCAGCTCCTCCAGCGCGCGGATGTCGCGGCTCTCGCCGCGCGCGGCCAGATCGTAATAACGCACCAGCTTTCCGCCGTCCGTTAGCTCATACTCAAAGCGCACGCCGACACGGCTGAGGGGGTCGGCCCATGGGTCGTCCTCCGCGCCGCCGTAGGCGAGGTCGCTGGCCGAGACCTGGGTCGTAGCGGTAGCCGGGGAGGGGAATAGCGTGCCGGCGTTGTAGTCGTTCATGTCCCGCTCATGCCCGTCCTGGTTGGCGATGAGCGCGCTGTGCAGCTCCATCGCCTGGTCGATGCCGCCGCCGCTGGTGAAGCGGGCAGGGTTGCCGCCGTAGGAGGTGTCCACGCTCACGGCGGCGACCTCCCCGCGCGCGGGGATGCGCGTCTCATAGCCGAAGAAGCCCGTCTCACAGGCCACGACGAACAGCGCGGAGCAGAGGCACACGGCGGCGAAGCCGATGTAGCGCCGCGCGCCGGAAAAGACCTGGAAGCTCTTTTTTATCAGCATCTCGGCGGCAAAATAGCCGATGAACGCGCCGACGCACATGAATATGGCCAGCTGCGCGGCGTAGGCGGCCGTGCCGTAGCGAACGGTGGAAGAGACGATGCCGAAGAGCAGGTAGCCCAGCCCAAACGCGCCGGCCACCGAGAGCAGGTACTTGAAAATGGGCTTCAGCCACGCCACGGCCACCGCGTCGCCCGCCGTCTCCAGCCGCCGGCGGCGGTAGAGCAGCAGCGCCAGCACCAGCAGGACCAGCCCCGCGGCGGCGTAGGCAAGCGCGGCCGTCCAGCCCTGGAACTCATAACCGGTGAGGCGGGAAAGCCCGTCTGCGTCCGCTTCATATACCGGCAAACTGACGAGCGAGCGCCGCAGGCCGGTGATGGGCGAGAGCAGCGACACCACGCCGCCGCCCTCATGGCTGTAGCCATAGACGAAGGTGGTGAGCAGGCCGGTGACGACACCCTCCGCAAACCAGGCGGCGACGTTGACGGCCACGGCCAGCAGGGGCAGGACGACCAGGTTGCCCGTCAGCTGCGCGCAGAAGGCGCAGATGCCGAAAAAGGCCACGCACTCCAGCGAGACGGCGCCCAGCCAGGTCATGATGGGCCAGAGCAGCAGCTCGCCGCAGAGGGCCTCCGCCGCCAGCGCCGCGGCGGCCACCAGCACATTTGCCGCCAGCAGCGGCAGCAGCCCCGCCAGCGCCAGGGAGCAGAAGGCCGCTTCGCGCCTGATGGGCAGCGCGCCGTAGGCCGCGGCGGCGCGCGATGAGTAGAGGTGGCTGAACACGGCCATGGCCGCCACGCAGCAGGCTCCGAATACGAACACCGGCACCCACGCGGATGTGGCGGCGTCCAGCGGGCGGCCCGCGATGACGTACAGCACGGCCGAGGCCGGGTCCTCCATGCGCAGGCTGCGCACGAGCGCCCCGCCGATGCCGGCGGGGAAGGCCAGCAGCCACACGAAGGCGTAGAGGAACCACACCGGCCAGAAGCGGACTATGGTCTTTTTGAAGAGCGTGGCGTTAAAGAGCGAAGTCCTTGACCGCATAGTCGTCGCCTCCCAGTTCGTAGATGAATATCTCCTCCAGCGTCAGCGGCACGGAGTCCATGAAAACGGGCTCCAGCGCGGCCAGACGGCCCTCGGTCTCCTCGCTCGAGCCGCGGACGATGAGCGTTTTCAGCCGCCCGGGGCCGGAGCAGTGCAGCACGTCCAGGTCCGGCGGCAGCACCACGCCCTGCGGCAGGGCAATCTGTATCTTGCATATGCTGTCCTGCAGGTCGGAGAGCCCGCGCTCCAGCAGCAGCTTGCCGCGCGATATCATGCCCACGCGGTCGCACACGTCCTCCAGCTCGCGCAGGTTGTGCGAGGAGATGAGGACGGTGAGGCCGTTTTCGGCCACGTCCTGCATGATGATGGCCCACACCTGGCGGCGCATGACGGGGTCCAGCCCGTCCACGGGCTCGTCGAGTATCAGCACCTGCGGCCGCAGGGAGACGGCCAGCCAGAAGGCGGCCTGCTTCTGCATCCCGCGGGAGAGGCGGCGGATGGGCCGCCTGGGGTCGATGTCGAACACCCGGCCCAGCCGCTCGAAACGCGCGCTGTCAAAGCTGCGGTAGATCCCGCGGTAAAAGCGCATCATGTCCTGCACGCAGGCCTGGGGGAAGTAGAAGACGTCGTCCGGGATATAGGCCAGGCGCGCCTTGGCCGCGGCGTTTTCAAAAACGCCCTCGCCGTCGACGAGCACCTCGCCGCTGTCCGCGCGCAGTATGCCGGCGATGTGCTTGATGGCCGTGGTCTTGCCCGCGCCGTTGGGTCCCACCAGCCCATAGACGGAGCCGCGCGGGACGTGCAGGCTGAGCCCGTCCAGCGCGCGGAAGCCGTCGAAGCTTTTAACGACCTCTTTCAGTTCGATCATGCCTGGGCGGCCTCCTTCCCTTCGCTTATCCGTTCGCAGAGCTCCTCGGGCGTCACGCCCAGGTACAGCAGCTCCGTCACCGCCTCGTCAAAGCGGCGCAGCAGCTCGCGCGCGCGGCCGGAATCCACCGCGCCCCGGGGGCGGGCAAAGCTGCCCCTGCCGGGGATGGAGTTGATATAGCCCTCCGCCTCCAGCTCGCGGTAGGCCCGCTGGATGGTGTTGGGGTTTATGACCAGCTGCCCCGCCAGCTCGCGCACGGAGGGCAGCTTTTCCTCCGGCGAGAGCGCGCCGGAGATGATGAGCCGGCGGAAGGCGTCCTTCACCTGCTCATAGATGGGGCGGGGATCCCGTAGATTAATGGATATCATCGCCAAGTGTCATCACTCCATCAGCAACATGCTTGCTGTACCAAAAGCTGTAATACAGCATAAATGATATAACGTTTTTGCCGCCTTGTCAAGTGCCCGCGCCGCGCGCGATGACGCCGCCGGCGGCGAGCCGCCCGTCCGGCAGGTACACGGCCGCGGCCTGACCCGGCGTGGGCGCGCGCTGGGGCTCGTCGAAGGTGATGCCCAGCCGAGCGCCCTCCGCGCGGCAGACGGCGAGCGCGGCCGAGCGCGAGTGGCGTATCCGTGCCAGGCAGCGGAAGGGGCCGTCCGGGACGGCGTCCAGCTGCCAGCGCGCGTCCAGCGCCGTCACCTCGCGCTCATAGAGCCCGTCGCCGTCCGCGAGGGTGACGCTGTTTCGCTGCGGGTCGATGTCGGAGACGAACACCCGCCTGCCGGCGGCGAAGCCCAGCCCGCGCCGCTGGCCCAGCGTGTAGCGGTGTATGCCCCGGTGCTCGCCGACCACCCGGCCGCCGTAGATGAGCGGCCCCGGCCCCGGCGCGCCGCCGCGCCGCTCGATCCAGGCGGCGAAGTCTCCGTCCGGCACGAAGCAGAGCTCCATGCTGTCGTCCTTCTGCGCGCTGGGCAGGCCGAGCGCGGCGGCCAGCGCGCGCACCTCGCGCTTTTCATACCCGCCCAGCGGCAGCAGCAGCCTCCGCCGCTGCTCCGGCAGGATGCGGCAGAGCATGTAGCTCTGGTCGTTGGGCAGGCGGCCCATATAGAGCGCGCCGCCCTCCGCGCGGGCGTAGTGCCCGGTGGCGATGGCCTCCGCGCCCTGCCTGCCGGCGTATTCCAGCAGCAGCCGCAGCTTGACGGAGGGGTTGCACATGACGCAGGGGCTGGGCGTCTCCCCGCGGGCGTAGGCCGCGGCGAAGGGCGCACAGACGTACTTCTCCAGCTCCGCGCGCGCGTCGTATACCGCCAGCGGCAGGCCCAGGGCGTCCGCCGCGGCGCGCGCGGCGGCCTCCTCGCCGGAGCCTGTTTCCAGATAGAGGCAGAGCACCTCCCAGCCTGCTTCGCGCAGCAGCGCGGCGGCAACGGAGCTGTCCACCCCGCCGGAAAAGCCCAGGACAACGCGCCTCATCGCCCGTCCCTCCTCAGATAGACCATCAGCGCGGCCATGTCGGCGGGGGAGACGCCGGATATGCGCCCCGCGCGGCCAAAGCTCTCGGGCCGCACGGCGGAGAGCTTCTGCCGGGCCTCCGTGCGCAGCCCCGGGACGGCGAAATAGTCGATGTCCGGCGGCAGCCGGCGCTCTTCCAGGCGCGCGAACTCATCCACCTGCTTCAGCTGGCGGCGGATGTAGCCGGCGTATTTGAGCCGTATCTCCACCTGCCTGCGCACGGCGCCCGGCAGCTGCGGCCGGCCGGGGTCAAAGGGCGCGAGCAGCTCATAGCCCACGCGCGGCCGGCGGATGAGCGAGGCCAGGCTGGCGCCGCTCTCCGGCGCCGTCTCGCCCACGGAGGCGAGCGCGGCGGCCAGCTCCGCCGATGGCGCGGCGTGCGTGCGCTCCAGCCGCGCCATCTCCGACTCCACGGCGGCGTATTTTGCCTGCACGGCTTCGTAGCGCTCGCGGCTCACGAGCCCCAGGGCGTAGCCGTAGCCGGTCAGGCGCTCGTCGGCGTTGTCCTGCCGCAGTATCAGACGGTATTCGCTGCGCGAGGTCATCATGCGGTAGGGCTCGTTGGTGCCGCGCGTCACCAGGTCGTCGATGAGCGCGCCTATATAGGCCTCGCTGCGCCGCAGCACGAATGGCTCTCTGCCCTGTATCTTCAGCGCGGCGTTCACGCCGGCCATGAAGCCCTGCACGGCGGCCTCCTCATAGCCGCTCGAGCCGTTGAACTGCCCCGCGCCGTAGAGGCCGGGGACCTTTTTCGTCTCCAGCGTGGGCAGCAGTTCCAGCGGGTCCACGCAGTCGTATTCGATGGCGTAGGCCGCGCGGGTGATCTCCGCGTGTTCCAGCCCGGGGATGGTGTGCAGCATCTCCACCTGCACCTCCTCCGGCATGGAGCTGGAAAAGCCCTGGATATAGAGCTCCTGCGTGTCCAGGCCCATGGGCTCGACGAAGAGCTGGTGGCGCTGTTTTTCGGGGAAGGTCATCACCTTGGTCTCGATGCTCGGGCAGTAGCGCGGCCCTGTGCCGGTGATGCTGCCCGAATAGAGCGGCGAGCGGTCGAGGTGCGCGCGGATGATGTCGTGCGTGCGCTCGTTGGTGTAGGTGAGGTAGCAGCGCGCGCGGTTCACGGGCGCGTCCGCGGTGGAGTAGGAGAAGCCCTCCGGCTCGGCGTCGCCCTCCTGCAGCTCCATGCGCGAGAAGTCCACGCTGCGGGCGTTCACGCGCGGCGGAGTGCCCGTTTTGAAGCGCCGCAGCGAAAGCCCCATCTCCGCCAGCCGCCCGGCGAGGGGGATGCTGGCCGCCAGCCCGTCCGGCCCGGAGTCCGCCTCCGCCTCGCCGGTGAAGGTGCGGCCGCGCAGGTAGGTGCCCGTGCAGACGATGGCCGCGCGGCAGCGCCAGCGCGCGCCGTTGCGCGTCACGACCGCCTCCACCGCGCCGTCGGGCCGCCGTTCCACGTCCACGATCTCGCCCTGTATTAGCCGCAATCCCTCCTGGCTCTCCAGCGCCAGCTTCATCACGGCCTGGTAGCGCCGGCGGTCGGCCTGCGCGCGCAGGGAGTACACCGCCGGCCCCTTGCCCAGGTTGAGCGTGCGGTATTGTATGCAGGATAAGTCCGCCGCGCGGCCCATTTCCCCGCCCATGGCGTCCAGCTCGCGCACCAGGTGCGCCTTGCCCGCGCCGCCGATGGCCGGGTTGCAGGGCATGTTGCCCACACTGTCCAGATTTATGGCAAAACAGCACACCGAGCAGCCCATCCGCGCCGCCGCCAGCGCCGCCTCGATCCCCGCATGCCCCGCGCCGATGACGGCGATATCACATTGTCCAGCCTCGTATATTTTCATAACACCTTATTATAGCGCATAAGCGCGGGATTTGTCCATAGCGCTCCATACCACGCGAGCAGGGCGAGGCCCTGCGGCCCAATTCTGAGAGGTTTCTTTTTGTCTT
>DVOV01000214.1 GCA_018713375.1 Candidatus Scatomorpha stercorigallinarum
CCACTTGGCTATGGCGCCGTCGTCGCTGCATTGCTTAAGATTCCAATCTTGCCCCTGTGTCGGGTGGGGCAAGATTTCCATCTTACGCAATACGCTCCTCTCAAAACCGAATCAGGATTCGGTTTTGTAAACAGAGCGGAAACGAAGTGTTTAAACCAAAAGCCGCTGCAAGTGAGCGGCCTCGGACCCTCGCAGCCCGAGCGAAACTGTAGTTTCGCTCGGAGAGGAGGAATAAGCTCGTTCGGCGCAGTTTTCGCGAATAGCTATTTGCTATTCGCGGAAACGGAGCGATAAGAGCTTATTCCGACGATGGAGCGGGCAACGAGATTCGAACTCGCTACCTCCACCTTGGCAAGGTGGCGCTCTGCCAAATGAGCTATGCCCGCAAATGGTGCCTCAGGCCAGAGTCGAACTGGCGACACGCGGATTTTCAGTCCGCTGCTCTACCAACTGAGCTACCGAGGCAAATCAAGTCCTGCCGCCAAAGGAGTTGTGGTGGGAACAACTGGACTCGAACCAGTGACCCCTTGCTTGTAAGGCAAGTGCTCTAACCGGCTGAGCTATGCTCCCGGATAAGCGGCTTTGTCATTGTAGCAAATGTCCCCTCTGTTGTCAATACTTTTTTCGGATTTTTTTCGCGGAATGTGCGCGGGCCATTTTCAGCCCGCGCACATGGGCGCTTCAGCCCTGACCGCCACCCTCCTGCCGCTCCTCTTCCTGAGCCATATCGGCCAGGCTGAGCAGCTCCTGGGGGGCAAAGCTGTACACATGGTCGCAGAACTGGCAGGTGACCTCGATGGGCTCGCCGTCCGCAGCCATGCTGCGCAGTTCCCCCGCGCCGCAGCTGCGCAGTGCGGCGGAGATGCGCTCGCGGCTGCACGAACAGCGGTAGCTCACAGGGATGCGCTCCAGCGTCTCCGGTTCCATGCCGCGCAGCACCTGCGCGGCCACGGCGTCCACCCCGTCCTCGGAGAGGATGGTCGTCAGCTGGTCCATCATGAAGATGTTGTCCTCGAGCTTCGTGATGAGCTCCTCCGGGGCACCGGGCATCAGCTGTACGATGTAGCCGCCGGCAGCCTTGATGCTGCGGTCGGTGTCCACCAGCACGCCCAGGCCCACGGCCGCGGGTATCTGCTCGCTCTCCACCATGTACTGCGCCAGGTCCTCGGCTATCTCACCGGAAACGAGCTCCACCGAGCCCACATACGGCTCCTTGAGCCCGATATCGCGGCTGACGGTGAGCATGCCGTCCGTACCGACGGCGCCGCCGACGTCAAGTTTTCCGTCGCCGCGCAGCGGCAGGTCGGTCTGCGGCTCATCGACATACCCGCGCACGCAGCCGTCGGAGTCCGCCACGGCGATCACGCTGCCGATGGGCCCGCCTCCGTTGACGCGGATGGTGAGGCTCGCGTCCTCCTCCTTCATCAGCTCGCCCAGCATACTGGCCGCGCAGAGCGTGCGCCCGAGCGCGGCGGCTGCCGTCGGCGCCAGGCCGTGTATCTGCCTCGCGCGCTCCACGATGCCGCGGGCGGTGATGCAGGATATTTTCACATAGCCGTCCCCAGTGACGGCCCTGATGATCTCGTCCATTCAGTCTGTTCCTCTTTTTGCTTTGAAATATACGCGCCCGCCGCCGTCTATCGGCCCCTCTTCGGAGACGGAGATGTCCGTAAACCCCGCCTCCGCCAGCCAGGAGGCGAGCGTATCCGGCTCGTGGGCGTATTCGACGTGCTCCTCCCCGGAGCGCCGCCAGAGCGCGCCCTCGCGCTCGAAAATGTCCATGCCGTAGCGCAGCGCGCCGAGCTCGGAGTCGAATCTCCCGCGCCAGAGGCAGAAAACGTCCTCCGTCTCGTCCACGGAAACGCTGCCGTCCATCGAGCGCAGGAAGGCCGGCGTCCGCAGGTCGAAGAGCAGCAGCCCTCCCGGCCTGATGAACAGCCGCAGCCGGCGGAAAGCCTCCCGCAGCTCCTCCGGCGGCACATAATTGAGGCTGTCCAGCGAGGACACCGCCGCGTCCACCGTGCCGTAGAGGTCGAGTTCCCCCGCCGCCTGGTTGATGAACAGCGGGCGCACGGCGAGACCTGAGGCGGCCGCCTTGTCCATGGCCTCCATCAGCATGTCGGCCGAGGCGTCCGCCCCTATCATCTCATATCCCCGCCTGGCGAGTTCCAGCGTCAGGCTGCCCGTGCCGCAGCAGAGGTCGAGCAGCAGGTGGAAGCTGCCGGCGTCCGAGGAAAAGATGCGCTCGCAGTGGTCCGCCAGGCGGCCGTAGGCCACGTCCCGCGTCAGCTCGTCGTAGTGGCCGGCCAACGCGCCGTAGGCGCCGTTCATTCCTCCGCCTGCTCCGCCGCGCCGCTGGTGATGCCAAGGCGCTCAAAGGCGATGGCATAGCCGTCCGCGCCGTACTGCAGGCTGCGGTTGACGCGGGAGATGGTGGCGCTGGAGGCCCCGGTCTTTTCCAGGATCTCGTTGTAGATCATGCCCTGGCTGAGGTACACCGCCACCTGATAGCGCTGTTCCATCGCCTGCAGCTCGGTCACGGTGCAGAGGTCGTCGAAGAACTTTTTGCACTCGTCCACCGTCTTGAGCGTAAGTATGGCCTTGTACATCTCGTCGCTTCTGGGTTTTTTGTTTTGTTTATTCATCTCATACCTCACAAAGTTTCTTCTGCTGCTTTTACATTTTATATCCCTAACGCACAAAAGTAAAGCCCCATTACAGATATTTGACGAAAATTTAATATTCGTCTCCCTGCCGTTGCATAATCGCTATTGCCAGCGGCGGCCTTTTGATATAAAATGTCAGTAGCCAATACTGCGCCGGCCGGCGCATGACGGAGGTGCCGCATGCTCGAACTAATCGCCCAAAACATGTCCATATTCTGGATAGCGCTCGTCATCATCTTCGCCGTAGTGGAGGCGTTGACCGCCGGGCTCACCTGCATCTGGTTCGGTGTGGGCGCGCTGGCGGCCCTGGTCTCCTCCTTCTTCAGCGCGGCCATCTGGCTGCAATTCGTGTGGTTTTTCATTATCTCCATAGCCTCGCTGCTGCTTACCCGCCCGCTGGTGCGCAAATATGTGGACACGGTGAAGCAGCCGACGAACGCCGACATGGTCATCGGCAAAACGGCGCTCGTCACCGAGGACATCGACAACATCGCCGCCGCGGGCGCCGTCACCGTGGGAGGCAAGGTCTGGACCGCCCGCAGCGCCGGCGGGGAGCCCATAGCGCGCGACAGCATCGTGGTCGTGAGGCGGATAGAGGGCGTGAAGCTCATCGTCGAGCCCGCCCCCGCCGCTGACGATAAAACTTTTGAACAAGAGGGGGAAACTGAATAATGGAATGGATCATCCTCGGCATCGTGCTCGTCCTGGTGCTCTTCACGCTCGTGCGCTGCATACGCATCGTGCAGCAGGCCAAGGCCTATGTCGTCGAGCGCCTGGGCGCGTACAAGACGACCTGGAACGTCGGTCTCCACTTCAAGATGCCTTTCATCGAGCGCGTGGCCAAGGTCGTAACGCTCAAGGAGCAGGTGGCGGACTTCCCGCCCCAGCCCGTCATCACTAAGGACAACGTCACCATGCAGATCGACACGGTGGTCTATTTCCAGATCACCGACCCCAAGCTCTACACTTACGGCATCGAGCGCCCCATCGTGGCCATCGAGAACCTCTCCGCCACCACGCTGCGTAACATCATCGGCGACCTGGAGCTCGACCAGTGCCTCACCAGCCGCGATGTGATAAACACCAAGATGCGCTCCATCCTCGACGAGGCCACGGACCCCTGGGGCATCAAGGTCAACCGCGTGGAGCTGAAGAACATCCTGCCTCCCAAGGAGATACAGAACGCCATGGAGAAGCAGATGAAGGCCGAGCGCGAGCGCCGCGAAGCCATCCTCCGCGCCGAGGGCGAGAAGAAGTCCGCCATCCTCACCGCCGAGGGCGAAAAGGAGTCCGCCATCCTGCGCGCGGACGCCAAAAAGCAGGCGCAGATACTGGAGGCCCAGGGCAAGGCGGAGGCCATACTGACGGTGCAGAAGGCCACGGCCGACTCCATCAAGCTCCTGAACGAGGCCTCGCCGACCGACCCCGTGATCCGCCTGCGCGCGCTGGAGGCTTTCGCCGCCGCGGCGGACGGCAAGGCCACCAAGATAATCATCCCCAGCGAAATTCAGGGCCTCGCCGGCCTGGCGGAGGGCATCGTGGAGTCCGTCAAGGCCCCCGCCGCCGAACAAAAATAAAGCCCCCGGAGGGAAATATGAGCTATTCCGATAAGACCAGGGTGTTCCTCGCCTCGCACGGCATGGAGCCGGACGGCCTCGACCTCGAGGAGTGCGCCGCCCGCTTCATCGCCGACATGGAGCTCGGCCTCGCCGGGCACAACAGCTCCCTGGACATGATACCCACCTACCTCGCCAGCGGCGTCCCCGCCCCCGGCTCGAAAGCCGCTGTCATCGACGCCGGCGGCACCAACTTCCGCGTGGCCCTGGTGGCCTTTACGGAGGGCGGCCCCGTCATCGAGCGCATGGAGCGCTACGCCATGCCCGGCTCGGAGGGCGCGGCCAGCTGGCAGGATTTCATCGCCTTTTCGGCGCAAAAGCTGCTGCCCTTCCTCGATGAGGCGGAGGCCATAGGCTTCTGCTTTTCCTACCGCGCGGAGGTCACCCCGGAGCGCGACGGGCGCGTCATCGCCATGTCCAAATCCGTGCAGCTTTCCGGCTGCGAAGGCCGGCTCGTCTGCGCCGACCTGCTCGCGGAGCTGCGCCGGCTGGGCGCTCCCGGGCGCAGCGCCGTCATCGTCAACGACACGGCGGCTGTGATGCTCTCCGGCGCGCCGCTGCTCTCCACCGGCGCATACGACGGCCTCTTGGGCCTCGTCTGCGGTACGGGGCAGAACACCTGCTGCGCCATCGGCCCCGAGCGCATCCGCAAGCTCGCCCTGCCGGAGGGCGAGCCCATGATAGTGAATCTCGAATCCGGCTGCTTCGACGGCCTGCCCCGCGGCGATTTCGACCGCGAGCTGGACGCCGCCTCCACCCTTCCCGGCGACCACCTGCTGGAAAAGATGACCTCCGGCGCGTATCTCGGCGAGCTCTGCCGCCTCACGCTGCGCGGCGCGGCGCGCGACGGGCTCTTCACTTCCGCGGGCGCGGAGGCGGCGCTGTCGCTCGCTTCGCTCAGCTCCGCGGAGGCGGACGCCCTCGCCGCCGGCGCTCCCGGCCCCTTTGCGGACGAGGGCGACGCCCGGATGGCGTCCGAGCTCTGCCTGGCCGTCTATGAGCGCGCGGCGGCCTGCATCGCGGTGAACATCGCCTCCATCCTGCTCTTCACCGGCGCGGGGCACGACCCCCGGCGCCCCGCCTGCGTCTGCGCGGACGGCTCCACCATCGTCAAGAGCCGCTGCCTGCGCCCGGCGCTGGAAGAGCAGCTGCGCTCCTTCGCCGCCGGCGAGCTGGGGCTGCACGCCGTGATACGCACGTCCGACGAGGCCCCCGTCATCGGCACGGCCGCCGCCGCGCTGCTCAACGCCCGCAACTAAACTTACATACAACGGAGGAACACGAACTATGGCACTGGAAACCGGCATCAAAGGCCGCGCCGAATGCACTGTCTCTGAAAAGGACACCGCCAAGGCCCTGCGCAGCGGCGGTCTCGACGTACTGGCGACGCCCATCATGATCGCGCTGATGGAGGAATCCGCCCTCACATCCGTGCGCCCCTATCTGGAAGAGGGCACGGACACTGTCGGCACCAATATCAATGTCAGCCACCTCTCGGCGACCCCCGTGGGCCTCAGGGCCTGGGCCGAGAGCGAGCTGGTGGAGATCGACCGCCGCCGCCTCGTATTCAACGTCAAGGCCTACGACGAAAAGGGCCTCATCGGTGAGGGCACGCACGAGCGCTTCATCGTCGGTATGGAGAAGTTCACCGCCAAGTGCTACGCCAAGCTGGAAAAGTAAATCCGCTCAGACCGCCTCCCCGCCCGCCGCGGGGAGGTTTTTTGTCCGCCGTGCGCCCTCCGCCTCATTCCGTCGATATGTTGGCGCGGCGGGGCCCGGCTTTGCAAAAATTT
>DVOV01000215.1 GCA_018713375.1 Candidatus Scatomorpha stercorigallinarum
TCATCGGCAACGCCAAGCGCGAGGCCGACTCCCTCCGCCGCGCGGCGGAGGAGCGCGCACGCCAGCTAATAGACGAGCAGGAGATCGTGCGCGTGTCCCAGGCCAGGAGCAGCGAGCTCATCGCCAGCGCGGAGACGCGCTCGCGCGAGCTGCGCCGGGTGGCCACCGAGTACGTGGACGACGCCCTGCGCCGCACGGAGGAGGCCATGTCCGCCGCCCTGGCGGAGCTGCGCAACGCGCGCACCAGCTTCCGCAGCGCGGCCGGCCCCGCCGCGGCGCAGCGCGGCGCCCAGCGGCGCGAGGAAAACGCCGGCGGGGAACAGTAAAGGTAATTTCTGCCACGCCCACAGGCGGGCGGACACAATATGTTGAAGGCTTTGGCGCCCACTGTACAAGGTGGGCGCCAAATTTCATTTTTATCGCTCAATTTGCCGGAAAAGCCGTCAAAACCGGCGAAAAAATGGGCCAAAAAAATCTCAAAAACCACTTGCATTTTCACGCGGCCGCCAATATAATAAAAGCACTGAAGTGGTGCAAAGTGGTGGAAAGTGTTGAAATCGCCCACGGGGTGGCAGCCCCGCGGCGCGCCGACCCCACGCGCTGCGCCGGGAAGGGGGCGGCCGCAATGACAGGTGAATATCAGCACACGTTAGACGCCAAGGGCCGTCTTTTCATACCCGCGCGGCTGCGTGAGGAACTGGGCGACACGTTCTATCTCACCGTTTCGGACGAGCGCTGCCTGCGGGCGTACAACGCGGAGGGCTGGCAGAGCTTCGTGGACCGCATACGCATGATGCCCTATGTAGACCGCAAGAAGATGAGGCCGTTTTTCGCCTGCGCCGCCAAGTGCGAGCTGGACGCGCAGGGCCGGGCGCTGCTGCCGCAGATGCTGCGGGACTTCGCCGGGCTCACCAAGGGCGTGACCGTCGTCGGCTGCGACGACCACGCCGAGCTCTGGGACAGCGCGGCCTGGAACGAGGTGCGCGGCGGCGAGATCTCGCCGGAATACATCGCGGCTATGATGAAGGAGCTCAATTTCTGATGGCTGGACATGTGTCTGTGCTCCTGGACGAGTGCATAAAATATCTTGATATCAAGCCGGACGGCATTTATGTCGACGGCACGCTGGGCCTGGGCGGGCACTCCTCGGAGATAGCCAAACGCCTGGGCGAAGGGGGCAGGCTGATAGCCATCGACCGCGACCTGGCCTCCATCGAGCGCGCCTCGGCGCGCCTTGCGCCATGGGCGGACAGGGTGACCATCGTGCACGGCAATTTCCGCGACGTGGCCGCCATACTGGACGAGCAGGGCGTGCCGGCCGTGGACGGGATGCTTTTCGACCTCGGCGTCTCCTCGCCCCAGCTCGACGACGGGCAGCGGGGCTTTTCGTATATGCAGGACGCACCGCTGGACATGCGCATGGACCCCTCGGACAATGTGGACGCCTGGTTCATCGTCAACCGCTGGCCGGAGGAGAAGATCGCGCGCATCCTGCACGACTACGGCGACGAGCGCTATGCAAAACGCATAGCCGCGGCTATCGTCGCGCGCCGGCAGGAGAAGGAGATCGAGACCACGCTGGAGCTGGTGGACGTCATCAAGTCCGCCATGCCCGCGCCGGCCCTGCGGGAGAAGCAGCACCCGGCCAAGCGGAGCTTCCAGGCCATACGCATCGCCGTCAACGACGAGCTGTCCGCCGTCTCGCAGATGATGGAGACCGCGCCGGACAGGCTCAAGCCGGGCGGGAGGCTGTGCGTCATCAGCTTCCACTCGCTGGAGGACCGCATAATCAAGAACGCCATCCACGAGCGGGAGAACGGCTGCACCTGCCCGCGCGAAGCGCCGGTGTGCACCTGCGGCTTCGTACAGACGCTCAGGAGCGTCACGCGCAAGCCCGTCACGCCCACGGATGAGGAGCTGGTGCTCAACCCGCGCTCGCGCAGCGCCAAACTGCGCGTGGCCGAGCGCGTCTGATGCGCAGGGGGCTGCCGATGCTGGCCGCCGCGGTGGCGGCGGTGCTGGTGGTGCTCTCGCTGCTGGGGAGGGCGCGCCTGACGGGCCTCTCCGGCCAGTGCCTGGAGCTGGAGGAACGCATCGCCGCGCTGGAGGAGGAAAACGCCCGGCTGCTCATAGAGCACGAGGCGGCCTACAGCGCAGCAAGAGTGGAGGAATACGCCCGGGAGGTGCTCGGAATGCAGAGCCCCGCGAGCGGACAGATAGTATACATAGAGAGCGGGGACGCCGACTGGGCGGAGATACCGGCATCGGAGCCGTGACGCCCTCCCCGCTGACGATAAGGGCCGGCTTTCCTGTCCATGGGGCATAACCCGGCGCCGCGGGCGAGTATTATGATACTGCGCCCGCAGCGCGCGCCGTGACGAACGGCGCCGGGCGCAGTACGCGAGTGGCAGGAGGGCAATATGTCGGAAAAAAACTCCGGGCGCGCCCGCAGCGCGCCGAGCCGGACCATGCTGCGCCGCACGCTGTTTTTGCTCTCAGTGTGCGGCATCGCTGCTTTTGCGGTGCTCATACTGCGCCTGGGGCAGCTGCAGATCATAGACCATGAGAAATACGAGCGCGCGGCCGTGGAGCAGCAGCTGCGCGGCGCGCCCATCAGCGCCGAGCGGGGGACGATATACGACCGCGACGGGCGCATCCTGGCCATGAGCGCCAGCGTGGATACGATATACCTGAGCCCGGCGGAGATCGCTCAGGCGGGGGAGGACGTGGAGGCCATCGCCGACGGGCTCTCGGAGATACTCGGCGTGGACCGCGAACGGATCGTCGAGCGGGCGCAGAACACCTCCTCCTGGTATGAGGTGGTGGCGCGCAAGGTGGAGCCGGAGGTGGCCGCGCGCGTGCGCGAGTTCAAGGAGGAGGGCGGCTACACCGGCATCAAGGTGGAGGCCGACACCAAGCGCTATTACCCCTACGGCAGCCTGGCCGCGCATGTGATAGGCTTCGTTGGCACGGACAACAACGGGCTTGGCGGCATCGAGGCGCGGTATGAGGACGCCCTGGCGGGCGAGGCGGGCTATGCTCTGCGCACGACCACCGCCGCCGGCACGGAGCTGCTCTATACGAACTTCGAGGACTATGTGGACGCCGCGGACGGCGAGGACGTGACGCTCACCATAGACGCGCAGATACAGTATTTCGTGGAAAAGCACCTCGCCCAGGCCGTCGAGGACTATGATATCCAGGACGGCGCGGCGGCCATCTGTATGGAGGTTGACACGGGTGCTATACTATCTATGGTATCGTTGGGAAGTTTTGACCTGAACGATTACCAGAGCATCAGCTCCAGGGCGCTGGCGGAGATCGACGCCGCGGCGGCGGACGAGGACGAGCGCAGCGCGCTCATCGCCGCCGAGCAGCAGCGCCAGTGGCGCAACAAGGCGATATCGGACACCTATGAGCCCGGCTCCACCTTCAAGATCATCACCCTGGCCATGGCCCTGGAGGAGGGCGTGGCGGGGGAGGGCTCGAGCTATTACTGCGGCGGGCAGCTGAGCGTCCCCGGGCGCGGGACGCCCGTGAAGTGCTGGAAGCACGGCGGGCACGGCTCGCAGACGCTGACGCAGGCCGTGCAGCACTCCTGCAACGTGGCCTTCGTCAACATCGGCCTCGCCGTGGGCGAGGAGCGCTTCTACGACTACGCGGAGGCCTTCGGCTTCCTCGAACGCACGGGCGACCGCTCCGCGCAGCTGACGGCCCGCACGGGCATCGACCTGGGCGGGGAGAGCGGCAGCATCTGGTGGAGCGAGGACGTGTTCTGCGACCCGGAAAACTACTCCCAGCTGGCCGCGGCCAGCTTCGGCCAGACCTTCAACATCACGCCGCTGCAGCTGGTGACGGCCGTCTCCGCCTGCGTCAACGGCGGCTACCTGATGCAGCCGCACCTGGTGGAGCGCATCGTGGACGCGGAGGGCAACACCGTCTCCGAGGCGGACGAGACGCCCGTGCGCCAGGTGATAAGCGAGGAGACCAGCCGCCAGGTGTGCGCGATACTCGAGCAGGTGGTGGGCGACCCCAACGAGGGCACCGGCCGCAACGCCGCCGTCGCCGGCTACCGCATCGGCGGCAAGACGGGCACCTCCACCAAGACCACGGAGGAGATCGCCGGCAACAAGGAGTACATCGTCTCCTTTATCGGCGTGGCCCCGGCGGACGACCCGCAGATCGCGCTGCTGGTGCTGCTCGACAATCCCAGCAGCGAGAGCGGCATCTATATCTCCGGCGGGCAGATGGCCGCGCCGGTGGTGGGGAAGATGCTCGCCGATATCCTGCCCTCGATGGGCATCGAGCCCGACTACTCCGCCGAGGAGCTGGAGGCCATGGACCGGGCCGTGCCCGACCTGACGGGCATGAGCGTTGAAAACGCGCGCTACGCGCTCAGCCAGGCGGGGCTCTCCTGCCGCGTCGTGGGCGCGGGGGAGGCGGTGAGCGCCCAGCTGCCGGTGGCCAACACGGTGATCGCCTCGGGCAGCGAGGTCATCATCTACGCCGGCGCCGAGCCGGACAGCGGCACGGCGCCGCTGCCGGACCTGCGGGGCATGAGCTACAGCGCCGCGCGGGACGCGCTCGCGGCCTACGGGCTCTATCTGAACACGGACAGCGCGGTGTCCGACGCGGACGGCCAGGCCGTCTCCGCGCAGGACATCTTCCCGGGCACGGAGATCGCGCGCGGCGGCGTGGTGACAGTCACGCTGGTGGACGCCGACGACTCGATGCTCGGCGAATACTGACGAAGAACATTACGGAGGCGCTTTATATTGAAGCTGAGGGACCTTCTGAAAGACGTGCGCGTGAAGGAAGTGCGCGCGGACATGGAGCTGGAGCTCCGCGACATCTGCTACGACTCCCGCAGGGCCGCGCCGGGGACGGCGTTCGTGGCCATACGCGGCTTTGAGACCGACGGGCACAAGTACATAGCCTCTGCCGCGGAGCGCGGAGCGGAGTGCGTGGTGTGCGAGGAGGCGCCGGAGTGCGCGATACCGTACGTCATAGTCGACGACAGCCGCGAGGCGCTCGCGCTGATGTCGCGCAACCTCTTCGGCGACCCGGCGTCTGAGATGACGGTGATCGGCGTCACCGGCACGAACGGCAAAACGACGACTACCTATCTTCTCAAGCTGCTGCTGGAGGTCACGCGCGACGCCAAGGTGGGCCTCATCGGCACCAACGGCAACATGATCGGCGCGGAGCTCATCCACACAGAGCGCACCACGCCCGAGAGCTACGAGCTGCAAAAGCTCTTCCGGGAGATGGCGGACGCCGGCTGCACGCACGTGGTGATGGAGGTGTCCAGCCACTCGCTGGTGCTGCACCGCGTGGCGGGCATACGCTTCGCGGTGGGGGTGTTTACCAACCTGACGCAGGACCACCTCGATTTCCACAGGACGATGGAGGAGTACGCCGCCGCCAAGGCAAAGCTGTTCTCCATGTGCGGCCGGGCCGTGATAAACCGCGACGACGAGTGGGCGCCGTTCATGCTTGAACGCTGCACCTGCCCCGCGCTCACCTTTGCCGAGCGGGCGCAGGCCGACCTCACCGCCGGGGACATCGCCCTTTCGGCCTCCGGCGTGGAGTTCACGGCCCATTATGCCGGGCAGAGCGAGCGCGTGAAGCTCGGCATCCCGGGGCTCTTTTCCGTCTACAACGCCCTCGGCGTCACCGGCTGCGCGCTCAGCCTGGGCATCGGGCTGCACGAGGCGGCGCTGGCGCTCTCCGGCGCCAGGGGCGTGAAGGGCCGCGTTGAGGTCGTGCCGACGGACGGGGACTACACGATACTCATCGACTATGCTCACACGCCGGACGCGCTGGAGAACGTCCTGCGCTCCATGCGGGCGGTGACCCACGGGCGCGTGGTGGCGCTCTTCGGCTGCGGCGGCGACCGCGACCGCACCAAGCGGCCCATCATGGGGCGCATCGCAGCGGAGAACGCCGACTTTGCGATCGTGACCTCGGATAACCCGCGCACCGAGCGGCCCGAGGACATCGTGGCAGACATCGTTGCCGGGCTGGAGGGCACGAGCACGCCGCACGAGGTGATCGTGGACCGCGCATCGGCCATCGAATGGGCCATCGAGCACCACCGGCCGGGGGACGTGATCGTCCTTGCCGGCAAGGGGCATGAGGACTATCAGATTGTCGGGCACGAGAAGCGCCACATGGATGAGCGCGAGATCGTCGCCGGTATACTGGAAAAAAGGAAGATGCACAAATGACAGCGCAGCTCATACTGGCATTCATCATCGCGTTCCTCGTTTCGAGCCTTGTCGGGCGCTACCTGGTACCCTACCTGCGGCGCATCAAGGCCGGGCAGGCCATCCGCGAGGACGGGCCGAGGTGGCACATGAACAAATCCGGCACGCCCACCATGGGCGGGCTGATGTTCATCGCCGCCGTGACCATAGTCTGCCTCACCGTGGGCTTCCCCTCCATGCTCGAGGGGGACTACGGGCACATCGTCTGCCTGGCGCTGGCGCTCGTATTCGGGGCCATAGGTTTCCTGGACGACTATGAGAAACTGAAAAAAAAGCAGAACCTGGGCCTGACGGCCAAGGCAAAGTTCCTTTTGCAGCTGGCAGCGGCGCTGCTGTTCATCATGCTCATGCGCGAGATGGGCTACACGACGACCAGCCTCTACATCCCCTTCTGGAACGTGACCTACCCGATACCGGAGTGGCTCTATTTCATCTTCGCCGCCTTTGTCATCGTGGGCACGGTGAACTCCGTGAACCTGACGGACGGCGTTGACGGCCTGGCCGCCAGCACCAGCATCCCGGTGTTCGTGTTTTTCGCCGCCGTCACCTTCCTCTGGGGAGGGGAATACACCGCGCTCGGCATTTTCGCTTCCGGCATCGCCGGCGGGCTGCTGGGCTTCCTGCTCTACAACTTCAACCCGGCCAAGGTGTTCATGGGCGACACGGGCTCCCTGTTCCTCGGCGGGGCGGTGGCGGCCATGGCCTTTGCCTACGACATGCCGCTGGTGCTCATCGTGCTGGGGCTGATGTACATCATCGAGACGCTCTCGGACATCATCCAGGTGGCGTACTTCAAGCTCACGCACGGCAAGCGCATTTTCAAGATGGCGCCGTTCCACCATCACCTGGAGCTCGGCGGCTGGACGGGCAAGAAGTGGACCGAGAAGGAGCTCGTCGCGCTGTTTTCCACGGTGTCCCTGGTGTGCGCCGTGATATCCTTCCTGGGCATCTACGGGCGCTACGCCTGAGAGGCCCCGACCGCGCCGGGGAGGGCGCTGAAAAATGGAATACGCCACTGCGAGGCTCGCAAGAGACGAGGAGAGAGCCCCCGCGCGACGTGCCGCGTTTGACGCGCCCTTTGCGGCGCTGACGCTGCTTCTGCTTACGATAGGCGTCGTGATGGTGCTCTCCGCGAGCTACGCGAGGGCGTACTTCAGCGCCTCAACCGGCCACAACGCCGCCTATTATTTCGTCCGCCAGCTTTTCTTCGCCGCGGCGGGCACGGCGACGATGTTCATCCTCTCGCGCTTCCCCATGGGCTTTTACGCGCGTATGAGCTTCCCGGCGCTGGCGGCGTCGGTCGTCCTGCTCGCGCTGGTGCCCGTCATCGGCGTCTCGCAGGGAGACGCGAAGCGCTGGATCGACCTCGGCTTTACCACATTCCAGCCCTCGGAGATCGCCAAGGTGGCGGTGATACTCTATTTCGCCGCGCTCATCTGCCGTTTCCGCGGGCGTATGCGCACGTTCCGCTACGGCATCGCGCCCTTTGCCGCCGTGCTGCTGCTTATCGTGGGGCTGCTGGTGCTGGAGCCGCACTTTTCCGCCGCCATCATCATCATTGCCATCGGGGCGGTGATGCTGTTCCTGGGCGGGGCGCGGCTGTACTGGTTCATCGGCGGGGGAGCGCTGCTGCTGCTCGCGCTGGCTGTGGTGATGGCCTTTTTCCCCTACGCCTCGAACAGGATAGCCTCCTGGCTCGATCCGTTTTCAAACACGCAGGGTGTGGGCTACCAGATAATCCAGTCGCTCTACGCCGTGGGCTCGGGCGGGCTCTTCGGGCTCGGGCTGGGCCACGGGAGGCAGAAGTACCTCTATCTGCCGGAGGAGC
>DVOV01000216.1 GCA_018713375.1 Candidatus Scatomorpha stercorigallinarum
ACATTGTAGGGGAGGTGGACGCCGAAGGCGGCCGGAGGGGTGCCGAAAGCCTGCGGTTCTTACCGAAGATGCGCAAACTTCAAGCACCCCTCCGTCGCCTGCTCCGCAGGCGCCACCTCCCCTGCACGGCAGGGGAGGCTTGGGGTTTTCCGCAAATTCAGCGGCGCGCAGCGCCTCTGCCGCCGGACGCAGTCCGGCTCCCCTTTTAAGGGGAGCTGTCAGCGAAGCTGACTGAGGGGTCGTTGGCCAACAGGGCGTCTGGCCTGCGCGCTTACCTGCCGAGCGCTCGGCTGGCCACCCCTCCGGCCGCACTTTCGTGCGGCCACCTCCCCTTAAAAGGGGAGGCAAGTGGCTTTGCGCAAATACCCGCGGCCGTTGGCCGCCTCCAGGTGCAGCCCGGGGCCTTGCGCTTATTGGCAAACGATGCTACACTGTCGTAAAAGATATCAGGGAGGCTGCACATATGACAGAACGCATCGGTATCGTACAGGGCGACATCACGCGCTCGAACGCGGACGCCATCGCCAACGCGGCCAACACCTCGCTGCTGGGCGGGGGCGGCGTGGACGGGGCCATACACCGCGCGGCGGGGCCGCGCCTGCTTGAAGAGTGCCGCACGCTCGGCGGCTGCCAGACGGGCCGCGCCAAGATAACGAAGGGCTATGACCTGAAGGCCAGGTATGTACTGCACACCCCGGGCCCCGTCTGGCACGGCGGCGGGCGCGGCGAGGCGGAGGCGCTCGCCTCCTGCTACACCTCCTGCCTGGAACTGGCGAGCCGGTACGGCTGCCGGACGGTGGACTTCCCCAGCATCTCCACCGGCGTCTACGGCTACCCGGTAGATAAGGCCGCGCGCGTGGCCCTGCGCGCCATCAGCGGCTATCTCGCCGCGCACCCGGAGATCGAGCGCGTGCGCATGGTGTGCTTCGACCAGAGGACAAAAGCGGCCTATGAGGCCGCGCTCGCTGAGCTGTGAGCGCGCGCACGCTGGGCCTGACCGTCTCCCCCGAACAGGACGGCCGGCGCGTCCGCAGCCTTTTGCAGGGCCCGCTGGGGCTCTCCGCCGGGCTGGTGACGCGCCTGAAGCAGCGCCCCGGGGCCGTGCGCCTGAACGGGCAGGCCGTGCGGACGCTCGACGTGGCGCACGCCGGCGACCGCCTGGAGGTGGACGTTGGCGACACGCGGGAGGGCGTTTTCGTCCCCGGCGGCCCCGCACTGGACATTCTCTATGAGGACGAGGACCTGCTGATCATAAACAAGCCCGCCGGCATCGCCGTACACGGCCGCTCCGAGCGCGGCGAGCCGACGATTGGCGCCGCCGTGGCCCGCTACCTGGGCTCTGCCGCGCCCTTCCACCCCGTCAACCGCCTTGACCGCGGCACCACGGGCGCCATGTGCGCGGCCAAGAACGGCTATATGCACGACCGCCTGCGGAAGATACTGCACACGGACGCCTTCCGCCGCGAATACCTGGCCGTTGCCTGCGGCGAGATGCCGGAGCGCGCGGGCGTCATCGATCTGCCCATCGCCCGCGTGCCGGGCGAAAAGCGCTTCCACACCGCGCCGGAGGGCCTCGCGAGCGTCACGCGCTATGAGGTGCTCGGCAGCGCCGGCGGCCTTTCCCTGCTGCGCCTGCGGCCGGAGACCGGGCGCACGCACCAGATCCGCGTCCACCTCGCCGCGCTCGGCTGCCCCATCGCCGGCGACCGGCTCTACGGCGGCGGCGCGCTGGCGGCGCGGCCGCTGCTGCACTCGGCGGCGCTCTATCTCGTCCACCCGCTCACGGGCGCGGCCGTTTCCGTCGCCGCGCCCATGCCGGAGGACATGCAGGAGGTGCTGCGCGCGCATGAGATTGTCCTATAACTCCCCCGTCATCCTCAGCTTCGCCCTGCTCAGCCTGGGCGCGCTGGTGCTCGGCGAGCTGACGGGCGGCGAGACCACCTGGGCCCTCTTCACCACCTACCCCGCCCCGCTCACGGACCCGCTGACCTATGTGCGCCTCTTCGGCCACGTGCTGGGGCACGCGGACTGGCAGCACTACATCGGCAACATGCTGATGCTGCTGGTCATCGGCCCGCCGATGGAGGAGCGCTACGGCGGCGGGGCGCTGGCCCTCTCCATCGCCGCCACCGCGCTCGTCTCCGCCCTCGCGCAGTGGCTGCTGTTCCCTGATACGGCCCTGCTGGGCGCGTCCGGCATCGTGTTCATGCTCATCGTCATGGCCTCCCTCTCCGGGATGCGCCGCGGCGAGCTGCCGCTGACGCTGCTGCTGGTGCTCGTGCTCTACCTGGGCCAGGAGGTGCTCGCCGGGCTGTTCACGCGCGACAACATCTCCCAGCTGACGCACATCATCGGCGGGCTGATGGGCGCCGTGCTCGGCTTCGCCCTGCGCCGGGCCTGACTCAGCCCAGCGCCAGCCGCCCTTCGCCGTCGGGCGTGAAGTATATCACCGGCGCGGCGGCGAAAACGGCCTCCGCCAGGGCCGCGGCGTCCTCCAGCGCCCCCTCCGGCACGCAGACGGGCGCGAGCTCTATCTCCCCCGCCACATGCGCGCTCACCGCCTCGCGCGAGACGCGCGAGGCCATCAGGGCGTCCATCGCCTCGCCGAAGGCGGAGCTGTCGCCCGTCACGCCCAGTTCCTCGCCGGAGAGCGTCACCAGCCAGCCGCCCTCCACCCCCTCGCAGCGCGCGAGCAGCTCCCGCGCCAGCGCCGCGGCCGGGCCATCGCCGGCATTGAAGGCCGGCCGGGCGCGCAGCTCCAGCTCCGGGGCCGAGCTCTCGCCGCGGGCCACTTCCGCCGCTGCGGCGGAGGCCGCGCGCAGCGCGCTCCCCACCTGCGCGCGCGTCCATCGCCCGGGCAGTTCCTCGCCCCCGGCGCTCACCGTGTACTCCCAGCGCAGGTTGGCAAAAATGAACAGCAGCAGCGCCGCGGCGGCCGCCGCGGCTTTTTTCAGCTTCAAAGCCATCACCTCCCAGTTAACATAACACATTGGCGCCCGGCGTCAAGGCCTTCGGCAAAACTTGCCAGGAAAAGCCTGCTTTCTCCCGCCGCGCGGGCATATCATGTGGACAGGAAGGGGTGAGGACATGGCTTACGAGGACTCTGCGCGGCCCATGGCGCACAGCCTGACGCTGGATGAGCGCGCGAAGCTCACCGTCACCGGCGTGGAGGAGGTGGAGAGCTTCGACGAGGAGCGCATCGAGCTGCGGACGGTGAAGGGGAGGCTCACCATCAGCGGCGAGGGGCTGCACATCGGCCGGCTGAGCCTGGAGACAGGCGAGCTGAGCGCGGAGGGCGCGCTCAGCGGGCTGCAATATGAGGACGCCCCGCCGGGCCAGGGCGGCTTCTGGGCGCGGCTCTTTGGCTGAGCAGATGCTGCTGCCGATACCGCAGCAGGCCGCCCAGGCGGCGGCAGCCCTCGCGCTGGGCGCGCTGCTCGCCGCGCTCTACGACTTCTTCAAGGCGTTCCGCCTGCGGGCGCGGCGCGGCTGCCTCACGGCGGCGGCGGACACGCTCTTTTCCGCCGCGCTGCTCGCCTCCCTCTTCGCCTTCGCCCAGGGCCCCGGCGAGGGGCGGCTGAGGCTGTTCATGCTGGCCGCGGCGGCGCTCGGCTGGGCCCTCTGGCGCTGCACGCTCTCCCGCGGGGCCCTGCGGGGCTTCTCCGCGCTGGCGGAGGCCGCCGCGCGCGCGGCGAGGCCGCTGAAAAATTTCCATCCCCTCAAAAAAATTGCAAAAAATATCTTTTCAAATTGCCGATATGGGTTTACAATATGGAAAAACCGCCGCCGGCGCTCAGGCTCCGGCAGGACTGTCAACGGAGGGCAGGATGAAACTAAGCAGGTCTGGGATTATCGCTCTGCTGATTGCCGCCGCCCTCTCGCTGTACGCCCTCGCCGGCATAGCGGCGACGGAGTCCGCCGCCGCGGAGTACGGCCAGCGCCTGGAGGAACTCAGCCGCCGGGCCGGGGAGCTGGAGCGGGAGAACGCCGGCCTTGAGCGTTCGCTCGCCCTCTCCGACGAGCGCGGCGCGCTCGAGCGCGCGGCCCGGGAGCTCGGCCTCGTCTATCCCGGCGAGACCGTGTTCGTGTTCGCGGGCGGACGGGACAATCAAACAGGGGGATAGAGAGCCAAAAATGCAGCTTCAGGTGGGAATGGTAGTCGAGGGGAAGGTCACGGGCATCACCAAGTTCGGGGCCTTTGTCACCATGCCGGATGGCAAAAGTGGGCTGGTCCACATATCCGAGATCGCAAATACCTTCGTCAACGACGTGCACGACTATGTGCAGGAGGGGCAGACGGTGAAGGTCCGCGTCCTCAGCATCGCGGACGACGGGAAGATCAACCTCTCCATCAAAAAGGCCGAGGAGCCCGCTCCCGGGACGAGGCCGGAGCGCCGCGCGCCGCGCGCGCCCTCCGCAGCGCCCAGGCAGCACATGGGCGGCGGCCGCCAGGGCGTTCCGCCCGCCAACGGCCCCTCGGGCGACCAGAGCTTCGAGGATAAGCTGAAGCATTTCATGCAGGAATCGGACAGCCGCATGGCGGACAACAAGATGTATTCCGATCACCGCACCTCCCGCAGGAGGAAATAAGCGCCGCATCAGCGCGCAAAGCCGCAGCGTCCGGCAACATCAGCGCCGGAGGCCGCGGCTTTGCGGCGTTTTTGGCCCCAACACACGCATATTCGGAGGTTTTTCCCGTGAACGACTGCTACATCGTCTGCGCCGCGGACATGGCCCCGGCGCGCTTCACGCCCGGGGAGGGCGACTATATCATCGCCGCGGACGCCGGCTGCCGGCACCTTGAGCGGCTCGGCGCGCGGCCCGACCTCATCGTCGGCGACTTTGACTCGCTGGGCCGCATCCCCAGCTTCCCCAACGTGGAGGTCTGCCCCGTGGAGAAGGACGACACGGACTCGATGATCGCCCTGCGGCACGCCGTCACGCTCGGCTGCCGGCGCATACTGCTCTTCGGCGCGCTCGGCGGGCGGCGGCTGGACCACACGCTGGCCAATATCCAGGCCCTGGCCTGGGCCCGCGCGCAGGGCGCGGAGTGCTTCATCATCGGCGAGGGCTGCGCCCTCACCGCCATCGCGGACGGGGACGCGCTGCGCTTCGACGATCGCTACCGCGGCGACTTTTCCGCCTTCTGCCACGGGCCGGACGCCGCCGGCGTCAGCGAGCGCGGGCTCTATTACCGCCTGGATCGGGCCGTCCTGACGGCCGCCTTCCCCCTCGGCGTCAGCAACAGCTTCACCGGCGAGGCGGCGGAGATCTCCGTCGAGAGCGGCACGCTCATCGTCTACTGGCAGGACGACCCCGCCCTCCCCCTGCCGGAGCGTGGGAAAATATGAAAGCGAGGCTTCATTTATGACTGAGCTGAACGAAAAAGATCTGGAGCTGATAGGCGCCGCGCGCCGGGCCATCACCGCCAACTACGACGGCGAGCGCTATATGCACACGGTGGGCGCCGCCGTGCGCGCAGCCGGCGGGAAGATATACGTGGGCATCGACGTCTACTCCATCCATGGCGCCTGCGCCGAGCTCGTCGCCCTGGGCGCGGCGATGACCGCCGGCGAGCGCGAGTTCACGCACATCGTGGCCGTCCGCGGCCCGGAGGGCGCGGAGCTGCTGCCCCCTGCGGCAACTGCCGCCAGCTGCTCAGCGACTACGCCCCCGGCTGCCAGGTCATCGTCCCCACCCCCGCCGGCCCCCGCAAGGTGCCCGCCAAAGAGCTGCTGCCCTTCGCGTATGAGGTGGAGTGAAAAAAGGCCCCGCCCGGACATACCGGGCGGGGTCATCCTGTCCCTTCTCCTTCGAGGCCGGCGAAAAATTCGCCGTAGGAACAGTCATATATCTTTCTCAGCTCCACGATCACGCAGGAGCGTATGTTCAATTCGCCGGATTCGTACTTGGCATAGGTCGTGCGGCCTATGCGCCGCTGGAGCTCAGCAAGGTAAATATTGACCGTGATACTGGTCAATCTAGGTGAAATTCCTGGAAGCTGACTACCACACGCCGTATCTGCGCCTGTTCAACCGCATGACCGATGCGATAGCAGCGCTGGACGACGGATGCGCCCTCGCCGCGCGTGAACTGCTCATCGCCGCGCAGCGTGAAGCCGAGGAATCCTATCTCTCGCAGGACTCAGAGTCCGGCGAAGTCTGACAGGCCCCTGCATGGCAGGTGGGCTTTTAATTGCCCCGCCTTTTGGCGGGAGGATTTTTTGCTTGTTCATAAATAATTCGCAATTAAATTTATATAAATCGCTTGACAAAATCTGCGGCGCGTGCTATCATGTTATCCGTAAAAAACCGGGAGGCGGTCTGAATGAAAAAGACACTTTACAGCCTGATGCTCTCCGACGACGTCGTGCGGGAGGTGGACGCCCTGGCGCACCGCCTCGGCACCAACCGCTCGAACCTGATCAACCAGATCCTGGCCGACTATGTGTCGGTCACCACGCCGGAGCGCAGGATAAACGATATATTCCACGCCGTGGAGCAGATGCTGGCGCCCTCGCGCGACCTGGTGCCCTTTTTTGCGCCCAACGCGCTCACCATGTCGCTCAAGTCCAGCCTGGAGTACAAATACCGGCCCACGGTGAAGTACGAGGTGCAGCTCTTCCGCTCGCTGGAGGGCTCGTTGGGCGAGCTGTCGGTGGTGTTCCGCACGCAGAGCGCCGCCCTCATCGAGGCCATGACGGCCTTCTTCCGCCTGTGGAAGCACATCGAGGACAAGCTGCTCGCGCCGCTGCTCAGCGAGCAGATCGACTACGCGCTGTATGACGGCAAGTTCGTGCGCAGCATCGCCGTGCCGCGCGGGCGCGACTGCACGGCGGAGGACATCGCCGGCGCGCTCTCGGACTACATCAAGCTCTTCGACCGGCTGATGAAGGGCGCGCTCTGCGGCCGGCTGGACGAGCGCGACATAGAGGCGGAGTACTACGCCGACCTGGGCCGGAGGAACGTCCTCATCTGACGAACGGAGGTAAGCAGTATGAACGCTGAAAAATATACCCAGAAAACCATTGAAACCATAAACACCGCGCAGGCCATGGCGCAGGAGAACGGCAACCAGTACCTCACCGCGGAGCACCTGCTCTATGCCCTGATCGACCAGGACGGCGGGCTCATCGGCTCGCTGCTCTCGCGCATGGGCGCGGACTGCGACGCGATCCTCGCCGAGCTGGACACCGAAATCCGCAAGCTCCCGCGCGTTTCCGGCAGCGGCGGCGGGCAGGTGTACGCCTCGAACGAGCTGAACAAAATCCTCCGCTTCGCCGAAAAGGCCGCGGAGAAGATGGGCGACAGCTATGTCTCCGTCGAGCACCTTATGCTCGGAATGTTCTCCGAGGGCAGCGCGGCCGTGAAGCGCATCCTCTCCGATCACGGGATAACGCGCGACGGCTTCAGCCGCGAGCTCGCCAAGGTCAAGACAGGCCCCGTGAACAGCGACAATCCCGAGGACACCT